>CALGAS010000259.1 GCA_937959175.1 uncultured bacterium
CCGGCAAAGAAATCGTCCCAGTTCAGGGGCACCACCACGCTGGAGTCGAAGTTGATTGTGCCACCAGCGGCTGCGGTCAATGGCATGCCTTCGTAGCCGAATGGTTCATTCGAACCATTGCTGAATAGTGAGTTGTAGAGAATCGAAGATGCCTCCACGTTGGCAACACCATCGGGCCCAGTCAGGATCCGCTGTGTCTGCTGCAGCGTTTCCCCATCATTCAACTCCAGGATGCTGTTAGTGAAGTTCAGAGTGCCGACTGCGCCACCAACATCCCCGCTAATCTGTAGTCCCCCTGAGTTGCTGAGAACGGATGAGACAACGTTTGCCGTGCCGCCAAGCCACAGGAGTGCACCCGCACCATACGATCCTGTGATCGTCGAGTTTTGCATGTTGAGCGTGCTGGAACTGCCCGCAATACTGCCATTGAACACGGCATAGTCGTTTCCTACAGGCACGATGTCACCGAAAGGAAAGTTCCTGTTGAGGGCAATTCCGTCGAGATTCAACGTCGCACCCGCGCGGGCATCAAAGGCACTGCGACCATCAACGCCGGTGTAGTTGACGATGTTGGTAAAGCGACCACCGTCCACACTCAGCGTCGCCTTGTCGTTGACGCTCAGCAGTGACGCGACCCCATCAGCGTTGAGGTTTCGGATCGTAACGTTCACGCCACTGTTGTCTTGGCCAGAGATGCCAACTTCCGCGAACGAGACACCCGGCGTCACCACAACATCGCCTGGCACCAGCGGTGACGAGTAGGCACTGCCGACGATGTTGGTTTTGGTTGCCACCAGTCCTCCCGTGGTGACATATGCAGGATTGGCCACCAGAGTGGCTCCATTGCCCTCGACGGTCACCGACTCGGTGAAGCGGGTCAGCCAGGTTGGGCTGCCTGCGAGCGAGTCGCCATTGTCGGCATTGATTTGCAGCCCGCTCTGCACGCGGATCGTGTCGACACCTGGGGTGGTGTTGGCCTGATCGACTGCCCAGGCAAAAGACCCGACGGTGCTGGTCGTCCCCCAGTAGTCGAGCGTGACGTCGAAGTCCGCAGCGTTTGCCGCGGTACCGCTCATCAGCAGCACAAGCAGGGCGCATCGCTGCAGGAGGGCAGACGAGAAACAACGAGCCGACGAGAAGAGACGGGGCATGGTAGTGGTTCCGACCGCCGACTGCTCAGACAGTCACGGGAGAAAAAACTGGACACGGCTATCGGGCTTCCGGCGGGACAAAAACCGCCGCCGGATCCCGAACCCGCCAGCCACCGCCAGGCCACTGGCTGCCAGGCCCATGCCCGTCGGCTCAGGAACGGCATAGGTGCCCGAGAGTTGGACCTGCATGCCCGTTGGGTTGAAGTTCTCAGCGACCTCCCGCAGGTTCCGCACGTCAAAGGAGAGCGTGTTGCTGCCCGCCACGAAGCCGTCGGTGATCGAGAAGGTCTGGAAGCCGTCCACGATTCCGCTGAACGGCTTGGTCGCCCCGTTGAGCTTCATTGCCATGCCGTCGTTGTCGGCGACCCAGCGGCCGGTGATCTCGGCCGTCACGAAGTCAGCCGGGAGCGTGAAGGTCGTCTGATAGACGTAGTCCTGCGGCACGAACTCGTAGACCGCCCCCTCGACAAACTGATCTGTTGGAACGAAGTCAGTGCCGTCATTGCCGCCGTTGGGCATGCTGATCCACTGGGAGTTGGCCTGGTTGGTCGGCGTCCAGGCGGTGATGTAGTAGGCCTTGGCACTGCCGTTGTAGAAGTTGGGTGTCCCGCCGATGGTGGGGCTGCTGATCACCGTCCAGTGGGGATCGGTGCCGCCGTTGGGAAGCAGTGTCCCGCTGGCATCGAGTCCCGTGCTGAAGAGATCAGTGATCGGGGCGGCCGGGGCGGCAACGGAGATCGCCAGGGCGAGGAGGGCACCAAACACTGCGGATCGGAAATGCACGGACATTGAGAGGTCTCCGGAAAACAAGCAGGCAACCGGCCAGGAAAAAGCCGGGCCGTCCCCTCTCGAGGGTGCAAACGATGTGCCAAATCGATTTGCCGGGTGAAACACGCGGCGGGCCAGCCGTTTCACCAGCAGAGGGAACATCGATTCCTCTTTTTCGTGAAACATGTCACCAGGAAGATGAGGCTCGTGTGTCGCATTTCGGATGCCGACGGCTGTTTCTGCTCCAGACACAGCGCCGTCACCATCGCGCTGCGACCGCAGCGTTCCTGGGGAGGCCGTCGGCGTTTGAGGGGGCGTATCGAGAGGCGATCGTGGCCATCTGGCAGACCGCTGGTGAGCCCGGGCGGCTGGCTGCTACAAACGGCCGAAACGCACGAGGGCGGATCGCGGGCGCCCGTCCGACCCCGCGATGGCACCGAGCGATGCACAGACTGCGATGGACCACTCGAAGAACTTGCCGTCGCCGTCCACTCCTGCCGGCCGCGGCAACTTCGGTGAGCGGCAGGAGGCGGGCCGTCGTGACTGGGGGTTTCATGCCCATCAGTCGATCTATGAGTTTGCCGGCGGCTTCGTGGCAGGCCGACGGTGCCTGGAGATCGGCTGCGGCACCGGCTACGGATTGCGACGCCTGCTGGAGGCCGGGGCGACGGGGTTCGTGGCCATCGATAAGGACGCGGCTGTCCTTGAATCGCTCCGCGACCAGTTGCCCGACGTCGAATGTCGCTGTCGCGATCTCGACATCGAGGGCCTTGGCGTGGCAGCCGGCACTTGCGACCTGGTCTTCTCCTCAAATGTCTTCGAGCATCTGACCGATCCCGACCGGATCATCGCCGAGGCATCCGCGGCCCTTACCGACGACGGCCTGGCCATCATCGCCGTCCCCCCGGTCACCTCGGTCGAGCTGCTCGCCGCCAACGCCCGCAACATCTTTCACGTCACCAACATCCCGCCCCGCAGCTGGGCGGCCAAGCTGGCCCGCGGATTTCACGAGGTGCGGCAGTATCGCCACTGGGTCGTGCCCCGGCTGGTCACAGCCGCCGGTGATCTTGACCGCGACGCGGCTCGGCAGGGTGATTTCACCTTCGCCATCACCGAAGACCACGACATCCGAACGATCACCGCGATCTTCGTCGCCCGGCGACCGCGGCGGCCGCCGATCGCTGAGCCGCAGGCCGACGAGGGCTGCCCGCCGGCCTGGCGGGCGGCCAAGGTCGAGGCCGACGCCCGCCAGGCTATGGTGATGGACCTCAAGCGGCAACTGGCCGAGATGGAGACCTGGGCCCGGGAGAACCGCGCCGGCGGCGTCGATCCTGCGGTGATCCTCGATGGGATCTGCCGGCAGCTCGCCTTCCTGACCGGCCGGGAACCGTCCTAAGGACGATTCGCCGGCTGCTTGACCGAACGCTGCCAGAAGTGTCATCCGCTGCTCGCCGGCGAGGAGCGTCTTGCTGGTCTCGTCGGGCACTTCGCGATTGAGAACGACCCGCCCTGCGTCAGTCCGGATGATCAGCCCATCGACCAGGCCGAAGGAGTGCGGATCGTCAGGTAGCGGATCGTCTGAAAGGAGCCGGAGCCTGCATCCCGCCGGCCCCGCTGACGATGACGCCCAGCCGGTCCGGCGGCCGTCGCTACCGCGGCACGATCCAGACGTTCCGAAAGCGGGTCGGGCTGCCGTGATCCTGGAGGAAGAGCGGGCCCTCACCCGTCTTATCGAGCTGCTGCTTGACCTTCCGCAGGTAGTCGGTGACGCCGTGCCGGTAGGGCACGTAGGGGCTCCGCGGCTCGCTGAACTCGATGCCGTCCTGCACGAGCCGGCCGTTGAGCCAGGCGATGATCGAGCCGGGGGTGGTCACCGTGCCCGAGCGATCCCGCCGAGGTGCCGTGTAGCGAATGTCGTAGACCTGCCACTCGCCGGCCGGTCGGGAGGCGTTCACCAGCGGCTTGGCAAAGCGATACAGACTCCCCTCGTCCTGGCCGGTGGGGGGCTCGACACCGAAGGAGTCGAAGATCTGCATCTCGTAGAGGCCGTGGATGTAGAGCCCGCTGTTGCCCTTGGCCCGCTTGTCGACCATGAACTCGGCGTGGATCTCGGCGTCTTGAAAGACCGCCTCCGAAAGGATGTGGTTGGCATGGCCCCGGGACTTGGTCACCCGCAGGCTGCCGTCGGCCACCTCCCAGTCGATCGGGCCGCCGTCCATCGCCACGAACTTCGGCTGCCCCTCGCTGCCGTCCCCGAAGAGAAGGATCGCGTCATCGGGCGGCGTTGCCGGCAGGACGGTCTGGTCCGGGTGAAACTCGGCCTGTCCGGCTTCCGGCGAGACCGCCTCTGCGGCGACCGACACCACCCCGCCGATAGCGGTGATCATGCCGACTGCCGCCAGGACCATGCGTCGCCAACGGATCCCCAGTGTCCGACGGGCTGCTTTCATGACGCATCTCCCTAGGGCGTGCGGTGCTGCCCAGATGATACCGTCGCCCGCTCTCCGGGTTTGTCAGGCTGCCACAGCGGCCGCCGACCGTGGCATAGGCGGGCCCGACCTGCCCTACCAACAGGTCTTGCCGCCGTTGACGGCGATCGTCTGGCCGGTGACGAACGAGGCCTCATCGCTGGCGAGGTAGGCGGCCGCCCAGCCGACATCTTCCGGCCTGCCCCAGCGGCCCAGCGGAATGCTCGCCAGGTAGGCGTCCTTGTCGGACTTTGACTCGCCGTCGTGCCGCTCCACTGGAATCCAGCCCGGCGCGATCATGTTGACGGTGATCCCGAAGGGCGCCAGTTCGTGACACATGCTCCGCGACCAGCCGGTCTGCCCCCCCTTGGCCGCCACGTACGCTGAAAACGGTGCGACGCCCAGCAGAAAGACCTCGCTGGTGACGTTGATCAGCCTGCCGTGGCCACGGGCCTTCATCCCGGGCAACGCCCGCCGGGCCAGCAGGTAGGGGCTCTTCACGAAGAAGTCGAGCATCTGCTGGTAGAAGTCCCAGTCGTATCCCTCGATCGGCTTCTGCGGCTGGGCCGGCGTGGCGTTGACCACGACGATCTCGACCGGCCCGAGGGAATCCTCGATCGCGGTGAACATCCCGTCGATTTCGGCCTCGCTGGTGACGTCAGCCTTGAAGAGGCCTGCGGTCACGCCGGCGGCCACCAGTTCGCTGTGGGCCGCCTCGGCCCGGGCGGCGTTGTTGGCGTAGTTCATCGCCACCTTCGCGCCGGCCAACCCGAGGCACTTCGCCATCGCCTTGCCGAGGCCGGTCGAGGAGCCGGTGACCAGGGCCGTGCGGCCGGCGAGTGAAAAGGCGGCAGGTGCGGACATGGGCATCAGTTCCTCGGGATGGTGACCGCAAGTTGAAGGTGAAAGGCGGCGATCGCGAGGAGTGTACCGCAGGTTCAACGGATCGCCGGAGCCCAGGCCTGCGTGAGGTGATGGATGATGCCGGCGACCGCCCCTTGTCGCTTGCTCGAGCGGGTCGGCGTGATCGTGCAGTCGGCGAGCGAGGCGGTGAGGGTCCGCTGCCGGACCCGCTCGAGCACCCGGGCGAACCGCTCTGGCGAACCGGCCAGAAGCGCTCCGTGCACGAACAGAGCCGTGGGATTGAAGATGTTGATCACGGCGGCGATTGCGATCGCTAAATATTCGGTGACGGTCTCGACCTGGCTGGCAAACTCGGCCGGCCGCTCAGTGAGCAGCCGCTCGACGGCAGCCGCGTCGAGCGGCCGGCCAACTTGCTCCGAGACCAGCCGCACGAGCGCCGCATCGGTGGCGAGCGTCTCCAGACAGCCTCGGTTGCCGCAGCCGCAGCGAACGCCGTCGGGCTTGACCGTGATGTGGCCCACCTCGCCGGCCATGCCGCTGTGGCCGGCGAGCAGTTCACCGCCACTCATCACGCCCAGCCCCAGGCCGGTCACCACGTCGAGCATGGCGAAATCGGCTAGCCCGCGGGCGTCGCCGAAGAGCCGTTCGGCCAGACAGAGGGCGTCGGTTTCCTGGAGAAGGAGACACTTCACGCCCAACCGGGCCTCGATATCCCGGGCCGGATTCCGCTTGTCAAGGATGTGGAGGTTGGGCGAGAAGACGATCTTTTCGAGCCGCTCGTTGACGAGCCCCGGCGCGCTGACCCCGATCCCGAGTGGCGTGGCCGTCATGCCCTCGAGGAGCACCCGACACTCCCGGGCGAGCACCTCCAGCAGCCGGGCGTAGGTGGCGGGGGTGGGAAATCGGCGGGTCTTCCCCTCGGTGACGCGGCCATCGAGGCCGGTGGCTACGACGCAGCAAGTGGCCGCGTCGATCACCACCCCGAGCACCACTGCAGTCTCGGCCGCCATCCGCACCAGCCGACCCGGCCGGCCGAGCGCGGGCACGACAGGGTCGATTTCCTCGAGCAGCCCGCGCTTCAGGAGCGAGTCAACAGCCTTGGAAACCGTCGGCGCCGTCATCCCCGAGACCCGTGTGAGCATGGCCCGCGAAGCAGGACCATGCTGCTGGATCACCTCGAGCAACCGCCGTTCATTGATCCTGCGGAGCAGGGTCGATTCGACACGGTTGACGGGCTGAGTCATTGCTGTGTGGATGCCGCCGCGGCCGGCCCTCCTGTCGCCACTCCTTGCTTTTTCCTAAGCGAGGTTTAGAATAGTTGCGGCTGCTGCCTCAGGCAAGTCGCTCGCTGCGACCGCCGATCGCTCTCGTGGAGCACCGATGAATCTGACATTCGTCCTGACGGCTGCGTTCTTGTATGTTTTCGCCGCGAATCTGGTGACACCGGCGGTCGCTGCCGAGGTCGACTTTGCCCGCGACATCCAGCCGCTTCTGGCCCGGCGGTGCTATGCCTGCCACGGCCCCGAGACGCAGGAAGCCGGCCTGCGGCTCGATGATCGCGCCGCTGCGGCAAGCGAACTCGACAGCGGCATGACTGCAATCCTGCCGGGGGACACGGCCGCGAGCGAAATGATCGCCCGGATCACGTCCCCCGACCCCGATCTCCAGATGCCGCCCGAGGGACCGCGGCTCTCGGCCGAGGAGGTCGCGGCGATCACCGCGTGGATCGACGCTGGCGCAGAGTGGCAGCCACATTGGGCATTCCGGCCCGTTGAACGGCCACCGCTCCCGGCGGGACCGTCAGGCGAGCCGGTGGCCAATCCGGTCGACGCCTTCATCGATGCCGGGCTCGCCGCCCGCGGCCTGGCCCGCTCGCCCGAGGCCGACAGGGCCACGCTCCTGCGGCGGGCGACCTACTCGGTCACTGGCCTGCCTCCGAGCGAGCACGAGATGCGGGAGTTTCTCGCCGACGACTCACCGGCCGCCTGGGAGAAAGTGGTCGATCAACTCCTCGCCTCGCCCCACTACGGCGAGCATTGGGCCCGGCACTGGCTCGACCTCGTCCGCTACGCCGAGACCAACTCCTTCGAGCGGGACGGAGTCAAGCCGCACGTCTGGCGGTATCGCGACTACGTGATCCGCGCCTTCAACGACGACAAGCCCTACGACCGGTTCGTGCTCGAGCAGCTCGCCGGCGACGAACTCCCCGAGCCGACCGCCGACTCACTGATCGCCACCGGCTACTACCGGCTCGGGCTCTGGGACGACGAGCCGGCCGACCGGCTCCAGGCCCGCTACGACTGGCTCGATGACATCGTTTCGACAACCGGCCAGGTGTTCCTCGGCCTCACGATCAACTGCGCCCGCTGCCACGACCACAAGATCGACCCGCTCCCGCAGCGTGACTATTACGCGATGCTCGCCTTCTTCCACAACGTCACGCCGATGGGCGGCCGGCAGATGAACCCGGCCTTCATCGAACGGCCGCTTCCGGAGGACGGCAGCAGCCTTGCCGACGCCCGGCACCAGGCCGAGGAACGTGACCGCCGCCGGGCCGAGGCCAAGGCCGCCGTCGACGCGATCACCACGCGGATCAAGGAGCACGGCGAGCAGGCGCTTGACGACCTGGCCCGGCAGGATCTCGCCACCTGGAAGAAAACGCTCGCGGAGCTCGACGCCGAGCAGGCCAGGCAGCCGAAGGCGCTGGTCGTCAGCGAGCACGGCCCCGAGGCTCCGGAGACCTTCGTCTTCGCTCGGGGCAATCCCCATGCCGAGCCCGGGCCCGAGCAGCGGGTCGAGCCGGCGTTCCCGGAGATCCTCAAGCCCCCCGCGGCCACGATCACGCCGGCCCCCTCGGGCCGCTCCTCGGGCCGGCGGACGGCCCTTGCCCGCTGGATCACCTCCCCGGCCAACCCGCTGACCGCCCGCGTGCTGGCCAACCGCATCTGGCAGTATCACTTCGGCCGGGGCATCGTCAGGAGCCCCAACAACTTCGGCCTGATGGGCGAGCCCCCCACCCACCGGGAACTGCTCGACTGGCTGGCTGCCGAACTCATGGCGGGCGGCTGGCGGATGAAGCCCATCCACAAGACGATCCTGATGTCGCGGGCTTACCGGGCGGCCTCGACCGCCGTGCCCGAGTCGCTCGCCCAGGATCCCCTCAACGACGCCTGCTGGCGGTTCGACATGCGGCGGCTGGCCGCCGAAGAACTTCGCGACTCGATCCACGCGGCCAGCGGAGCCTTCAACCCCGCGATGTTCGGGCCGAGCATCTACCCCGCCATGCCCCAGGCCGTGCTGGCCACCCAGTCGCGGCCCGGCGCCGGCTGGGGCAACTCGCCGCCGGCCGAGCAGGCTCGTCGCAGCATCTACATCCACGTCAAGCGATCGCTGCTCACACCGATCCTGGCCGATTTTGATCTGGCCGACCCCGACACCTCCTGCCCGGTGCGGTTCACGACCACGCAGCCCACCCAGGCCCTGGGAATGATCAACGGCGACTTCCTCCACGCCCAGGCGCGGGTCTTCGCCGAGCGGGTCCGGCGGGAGGCCGGCGGCACCAACGCCGAGAAAACGGCGGCGATGGTCCGCCGGGCGATCGAGATCGCGCTCGTGCGGCCGGCCACGGAAACCGAGGTCGAGCGGGGCGTGGCCCTGATCGACGACCTCGAGACCACCGATGGCGTCGGGCCCGCTCGGGCCCTCGAGCTCTACTGCCTGATGGTCTTGAACCTCAACGAATTCGCGTACCTCGACTGAACGGGAGGCCTGCCATGAGCGACCCGCATCCGACCGACCGCCGGGGCGCGTTCTGCCGCCGCACCCGGCGGGAGTTCTTCTGGGAAGCAGGAGCCTCGTTCACGGGGCTGGCCCTGGCCGGCCTGATCGAGGAGGGCTTCTTTGCCCGCCAGGCCCGAGCCGCCACGGGAGTGCCCTTCGCCAATCCGCTCGCCGCCAAGCCGCCGATGTTCGCACCCAAGGCGAAGAGCGTGATCTTCCTGTTCATGTACGGGGGCCCGAGCCACGTCGACACCTTC
>CALGAS010000260.1 GCA_937959175.1 uncultured bacterium
GGCCCGGCCACCGGCGACTGCCAGCCGAGTTCATTCCCGCCAGCCATCACCTTCCAGATGCCGAGGCCCCGGTCGGGTAGCACGAAGACCTTCGTGTCGCCGGCCACTAGTTCGACGAGTTCGACGCCGTCGCGGCGGCCGCCCGCCAGCCGCCGGCTGTGAACCGCCAGCGGTCCGCGAGTGAGGTCACGGTCGGCGGCATCGTTCAGAAACGTCGGCTCACCGCCTCCTCTGATTCGGATCGTTTCGCTCGGCATCGCCTCTCGTCGCCTCCGTTTGCGGGTCGCGGCTTCCCCCGTACAAGATATCGTCTTGGCTGGGGCGAACGTCCGCGGTCGGCAGCACGCCTCCACCACACCCCTGGAGCAACGGATCATGCCCCATCACTCCTTCTCGACCGTGTGTCGGCCGCTCACGATCGTGACGCTGGCAGCCGGGCTCCTGGCTGCCGCCGCTGCCCTGGCGGACGAGCCGCCGCTCTCGCTCGACGCGATTGTCGAGATGCGGGCGAACCGCACCACCACGCTGCTGATTCTCAAGGAACTGCGGGCTCGCGGGCGGGCCTTCGATCTCGATGAGGCGGCCCGGGAAAAACTCGGTGAACTCGGCTTCAACAGACGGCAGTTGGCGGTGATCGACAAGGTCGAGCGGGCCGAGGGAGTGGAGGAAGAGGGCGGCGACGAGGCGGCCGCGGCCGGGCCGGCGGCGATCGAACTGTCGCCGGAAGACACCGCGCGGCTCGAGCGGATCGACGCGATCGTCACCCAGGCGGTCAAGGCGGCCGGCGGGATCACCGTCGTCGAAACGGCCCGGGCCCGGCTGCTGCTGGGGCCGGGTGTGCCGCCCGCCCTGGCAGACGATGCCCGCAAGCTGGAGCAACTGCTGGCCAAGAAGTTTCCCGGCCCGCTCGCCACGGGAATCGACAAGCGGGGCGTGAACATCGCGGTCTTCCTCGGCCAGAGCGAATACACCGACTGGATCAAGGCGCTCGAGAAGGCCTTCGCCGACAACGGGGTCGGCTTCAACAATGACGGAATGTCGTTCCAGCAGCGGGCGTTGAGCTCACCGGCGGTCTATCTCGACGGCATCACCACGATGCGGGTCACGGGTCAGCCGGAGGACGCCCGTCGCACGGTGGTCCATGCGGCCGCCTTCCACGGCCTCGGCCAGCTGACCCGGCGGCACTGCGGCGACGCCCTGCAGAGCGGCTTTGCCAACGTCGCCGAGACGATGGTCTTTGGCAGCCCGAGCATCACGGTGGCGGGCGGCTACGCCGGCCGCGAGATCGGGGCGGCCAACGCCAGCTGGGACCAGATGGTCAAGCAGCGGTTCGCCGACGGCACGGCCGACACCGTGGGGCAGGTGCTCGGCTGCACCTTCGACGTCATGGAGGTGCCCCAGTACGCCGAATGCTGGAGCCTCGCCACGGTGCTCTGTATGAAGCCCGAGCAGTTTTCGCAGCTCGTGCTCGACCTCCGCGGTGGCGGGCAGCCGCTGGCGGCCATCGAAACGATCTACGAATCAACCGAGGCGGCGCTCACCGAAGGCTGGAAGGCGCTCGCCCTGCAGGCTCGCTAATCGCTCCAGATTCCCGGGCGGAGCCCCGCGGCTTGATGCCACCCCTCGTTCCGGGCAGATTACCTGCTCCGGGCCGCGGTTTTCGCAGCCCTCCCATCGCCTCTCGAGCGATCCCATGAACGACCTGAAGATCTTCTCAGGGCCGGCCAATCCGGCTCTCACGCAGGACATCTGCCGCTACCTCAACCTGCCGATGGGCAAGATCGCCCTGGGGCGATTTCCCGACGGCGAGATCTCCTGCAAGATCGACGAGGATGTCCGCGGCCGCGACGTCTTTATCGTCCAGCCGACCTGCCCGCCGGTCAACGAGCACCTGATGGAGCTGCTCGTGATGATCGACAGCTTCAAGCGGGCCAGTTCTTACCGGATCACCGCGGTGATCCCCTACTTCGGCTATGCCCGGCAGGACCGCAAGGATGCCGGCCGCGTGCCGATCACCGCCAAGCTCGTCGCCAATCTGATCGTCCGGGCGGGGGCCGATCGCGTCCTGGCGATGGACCTCCACGCCGCCCAGATCCAGGGCTTCTTCGACGTGCCGGTCGACCACCTCTATGCCGCCCCGGTGATCAACAACTATTTCCACTCGCTCGAGCTCGGCAAGGACGAACTCGTCTGCGTCAGCGCCGACGAAGGGGGCATCAAGCGGGCCCTCGGCCATGCCAACCGGCTTGGCGCCCCGCTGGCGATCATCGACAAGCGACGGCTCTCGGCCGACACGATCAAGAGCGCCAACATCATCGGGGCCAACGTCGAGGGGAAGACGGCGCTGATGTTCGACGACATGATCAGCACTGCCGGCTCGATCTGCGGAGCAGCCGAGGTCGTCCACGAGCACGGTGCCAAAGCGATCTACGCGGCGGCCACCCACGGCCTCCTCGTCGGCCCCGCCATCGAGCGGCTCAAGAACGCCCCCTTCAAGGCGATCGTGATCACCGACTCGATCCCGCTCACGCCGGGCAAGATGCTGCCCAACGTGAAGGTGCTGTCGGCGGCCAGTCTCCTCGGCCAGGCGATCAAGCGGATCCACCGCAACGAGTCGGTCAGCATGATGTT
>CALGAS010000261.1 GCA_937959175.1 uncultured bacterium
GTGTCGTTGAGCGCCGGCGTTTCTCTCTCGGGCGGCGGCGGTCGGGCCAGCGATCGGATCGCTGGATCGTCGACGACCGAGATCACCAACAGCTCCGTCACCACAGGGGGCGCACTCACCGTCGACGCCAGGTCCACGGCCACCGCCGCCGCCGAAATCGCCGCCCAGACGATTGCGGTTGGAGCGATTGGGATCGCCGTCGGCGTCACCGAGGCTAAGGCGACCGTCGATCCAGTGGTGACCTCAGGGATGACGAAATCCCAGGTGACCGCGGGCGGCGATGTCGTTGTCACGGCGATTGGCGGGGCAACGGCCACGGCTGATGCCAACGGCGTGTCGGCATCGTCTGGCCTCGCGATCGCGGCGGCGGTGCCTTTGGCAATCGTGCGGCCGACGCTGGCGGCGACCATCGAGGCAAGCAGCATCACCACGACCGGCACCCTTTCCCTGGAGTCGCTCTACAACCTCGATCGGCAGAATGCGGTGATCGGCCAGGGAGCCACCGCCACGGCCTACGCAGGCAGCGGCGGCCTGGCCGCAGGCAGCGGCACCGATGCGGAGACAACCGCCTCACCCGTGCTGAGAACCGTGGTCGATCCTCTCTCGACCATTGCTGCGGGGCGTGATGTCATCCTGCGAGCAGAGTCTGCCAGCACGCAGAAAGCGGAGGCCACCGGCGCTTCCGGCGGGGTTGTCGGCGTCGGTGCGAGCCTGAGTGAGGCGACCGCCGCGGGCTGGGTGACGTCGCAGCTCGACGGCTGGGTGACGCAGGCAACGAATGTCAGCATTCGTGCCATCGGATCAGATACCGCGACGGCCGATTCCGACTCCGTGGCGGGCGGGATTCTCGGTGTTGATCACAACAGTGCCACCGCGAACGTCGCACCGACGGTGACGGCGGGAATCGCAAACGGCGCGGTGGTTGTCGTCTCTGGCAATCTCGAAGTGATCGCCGAAGCGACCCCCGAGGCAGACGCCCGCACCACCGGCGTGAGCGTCGGCGGAGTCGCTGCCGTGGGGGTTTCAGATGCCGATGTGACGGTCGCCCCGAACGTCTCCAGCACAATCGGTGACAACGCCACGATTCGCCAGACGGGCGTGGGCGGACGGGTCACGGTCTCCGCGACCGCCACGCCCCAAAGCAAAGCCACGCGGCCGGACTACCTGATTCGGGAGATCGACGCCAACACCAACACGCTGACTGTCCAGAACCATGGGCTGAGAGACGGAGACTCGGCCCAATACGACCGCTCGACTCCTGCGGGCACCAGCATCGTCGGGCTGGAGCGGGGCCGTCAGTACTCCGTGATTCGATCATCAGACGACACGCTGGCGTTCGGTGAGATCTTCAGTGCCGATGCCGCGAGCATCGATGCCGCCCGCGACACGATCACGTTTCCCGGCAGCCACGCCTTCGCCTCCGGCGACCGCGTGGTCTACGTCGGCTTTCCTGGCGAAGGGGGCACGGTGACGGTCGGTGGGCTGACCGACGGCCAGGCTTCCTACGTGCGGGTGATCAACGACACGACGATCAAACTCGCTGCGACGCAACAGGAGGCTCTCGACCCAGCGGCTGGCCGCGTGTCATTCACGCCGGGAGACCTTGCCGACGGCGAGACCTTCACCGTGGCCAACACGTTTGCCAACGGCCAGCCCGTCACCTACCGAACGGCTGCCACGGCGGAGTTCATCGCCGGGAAGGTCGCCGACAACCTGATCACGCTGCTCGGCCACGAGCTCCAGACGGGCGACATCGTCACCTACCGCAAGCCTGCCGGAGCCGCCGCCGTGATCGGTGGGCTCGTCGATGGCGAGCGATACAAGGTGGTGGTGGACACCACAGATGCCAGCCGGATCAGCCTCAGCAATCCAGCCGACGACTCGCCCGTCGTGCTGACACCCTCTGCAGAGGCCGATCAGGCGAGGCTGATCCATTCGCTGGTGCCGGTGTCGATTGAGGGCCTCGAAAATGGCCTTACCTACTATGTCGCCGGTGCGACGCCGACCTCCTTCCAGCTTGCCCACACACCTGGCGGCGGCACAATCGCCGGCCTCACCACCGTCGGCCTGGGATCGGCCAGTCGATTCACCATCGGCTCAGAGGGCATCGATCTGGCCGCCTCGGTCGGCACCAGGCATGAACTCCGGCTCGACATCAGCGGTTCACTCCCCGCCGGCAGTCAGCAGCTGCTCGGGGCGGGAGGCCTGCCACTGAGTTCGACCTCGCCTGTCAGTGGCGATGGCACCTCGACGGCCTCCTCGAATGGTTCCGGGGGTGGGCAGATCGCCGTGGGCGTCAACCGCTCCGACGCGAACGCAACGCCGACGGTCACGGCTACCGTCGGGGGCCGGCTCACCGCGGCTGGCGACGTCATCATTCAGACGGTCTCCACGACCGGTACAGAGTCAAACTCAGACAACGGCTCCGGCGGCCTCGTGGCCATCGGCGACACCACTGCAACGTCCACAACCACAAACACGAGCACGGCCAAGGTGGCGGCTGGGGCGATCCTCGAGGTGGGAGGCAACTTCCGGCTCGCGTCGGCTTCAGCCACCCGCCACGGGACCGTCAAGTCGCAGGCCCATGCCGGCGGGCTCGTCGCCGATGTCCGGCCGACGGCAACAGCGACGACGACCTTCGACACAACGGCCACCGTGGCCGCCGGGGCGAGGGTGACCGCAGCGGGCGATGTGACGATTCTCGCCGACACCAAGGCCAACGGTACGGCCGACGCCGATGCCGATGGTCGCGGGTTTGGGGGCGGGGCCTATGCCACCAGCACGAACACGGTGAAGCCGGCAAGTGCCACCCGCGCCGCTCTGGAGTCTGCCTCCAGCGTGACCGGCAACACCGTCACGGTGCATTCGCTCGGCTCGCTGGACGGATTAAACGCGAAGGCGGAATCGGTGGCCGGGGGCCTCGTGGCGATTTCGCATGCCTTTGGCACGCTGAAGGTAGGCCAGGCCGACGACTCGGTGGACACTGACGTCGCGATCGCGGGCAACGCCCACCTGACCGGCCTCGGCGGGGTCGATCTCGTAGCCCGGTTTGAAAACACGACGACTCTCGCAAAGACCAACGCTCAGGCAATCGGAGCCTTCGGCGACGTCACCTCAGATGCCAAGAACCAATCCTTCATCGGCTCCACGGTGACGACGGCCGCCGCCGCGACCGTGGCAGCCGGGCCTCGGGATCCCGACAACACGCGGCTCGCCCAGGATCCCGCCCCACAGCCGCTGGCACTCTTCGTTGATACCAACAACGTCGGCATGAACGTCAACGCCGCAGCCACAGTCGAGAAGGATGCCGCGGCCACGGGATCACCGGAACGCACGCTGACGGATACGGCGACTCGCGAGATCACGTGGGACGGCAACACCACGATTCTCGGGTCGGGCGCGGCCGAACTGCTGATTGGGGCCAACGGCGTCGTTGCCAGCCAAGAGGGACTGCTCCTCGACGACAGCGTGGCAGGTCAGCTCCTCGTCACCCAGGATGGTGCTCGTCCACTGCCGGGCAGGGCCGTGCTGGACGCCGACACCATCACTGGGAGCGGCGGCAGCTGGAGGTTTTCCGACAACCTCCGCAGCATCCGGATCGTGAATGCATCGCCCAAGAAGCTCCTCGTCGGCAGCCTGAATCCGCTCGCAACAGCGGGCTTGCCACGTGTGGACCTTCGTGCCAGCACCTCCGACGTGACCCTCTCGTTTGCCATCGAACGGATCGTGACTCCCACCCGGATCGACATCCAGAACTTCGGCCAATCCGACATCGAGTTCCGCGGCACAATCGACAATCCCGTCGGCACGACCTCGATTGTGAACGCCGGCGGCAGCATTCTCGGCGGCGACGATCTCTTTTTCACCCGGACCCACTCCCTGGAGATGCGGGCCGCCGGGAGCATCGGCAGCGAGGCAGAGCCGGTACAGGTGGAGCTGGTCCAGGCCCCCTACGAGACCGCCGCCACCCAGCAGGTGACCATCGTCGCTGGCCCCGATTCGGAGGCTGACGTCCGCGTGCAGATGCGAGGGCTCTTGCGAGACCCCGCGGTCGCCGACTTTCAGCTGCACCTCAATGAGATTTCTGCCGGCGGCGACGTCGATCTGCGGCTCCAGGCAGCCGTCAAGCAGACCACAGTGAATGACATCAGCGGCTATACGACTGTGACTGACGACGACTCCACCGATGAGATCAGCTATGCGGCGTCCTATCCGGTAAGTGGCCAGCCTGTGCCGGCGTATGTCGGCTACTACGGCACAGGCACTGAGACCGTTGCCAGCACATACGACGTGGGTGTTTCCAGCAATGGCCGCGGCATCACCGCTGGGGGAAGCATCCGCGTTCAGGCGGTCGCCTCGGGAGCGGACGACCCACAGATTTCGCTGACAACAAAGACCAACATTCTCGGCACGGGTCAGATTGACGTGCTCACGAATGGCACCATCGCCGTCACCGAGACCGATGGCAGCCTGCGGATCGGCACGGTCCGCTCGACGGCGGGAAATGTGGCGCTTGAGGCAGCCTTCGGCTCGATCGAAGATGTGACCGCCGAGACGGAATACGCCGCCGCGACCCCCTGGGTGATCGGGCAGGACATCACCCTGATCGCGATGCAGGGGGCCGTCGGGGCGATCGGTGACTTCGTGGAAATCGATTCCGGGCTGGCTGCCGGGAAGGTGGTCGTGAAGGCCAAAGCCGGGGTGTTCGTGGCAGAAACAGCCGGCGACATGGCGATCGATGCCGTGCTTTCGCAGGAAGCCGATGTGATGCTCACAGTGCCCCAGGGTTCACTCGTTGAATGGGGAAATGATCCGCATGCCGACATTCAGGCCGCGCGGATTGACCTGATCGCGGCCACGGGCAGCGTGGGCACGCGGGGCACCACTGGCAATGCGATCGAAATCCTCGGCGCGGGTGTCGGCCAGGAGTCGAGCCCAGGGGTCGAAATCGATTTTGTGGTTCCCGGTCCCGGTCGGCTCTTCGTTGAAGCCTCTGGGGATGTGGCGATCACGGAGGTGGCCGGCGGACTGAGCGTGCTCGAGGTCCGGTCGTTGCGGGGCGAGGTTGGGCTGACGGTCAACGACTCGGCCCGCCGCGGAGAGGATCTCAGCCTGCTCCCGGACGGCGGCACGACGCAACTCGGCGTGGCAATCGACTCAAGCAGCATCACGGCCCATGGCGCGATCGAACTTCAGGCCGGTGACGATCTGACGGTGCCCGCCACAGCCCTGATCCGGTCTTCGACCGCGGCAACGCTTCGTGGCGATGCCCAAACTCCCGATGGCGATGCCAACGGCAGCACGATCACCATCCAGGGCGACGTTGTTGCCTCCACGGTGACGATCGCAGGTGGAGATGATCTCGACTTCATCCAGATCGACCGGCCCGCAGGGATCAATCCCGGCGGGATCACCCACATCCGTGGCGGCGGCAGCGACGATCGCTTCTTCATCCGGGGCGTCAGCCAGACGGCCAACAGCAGCACATTCCTCTTCGGAGACGGCGGTGCAGACCGCTTCTACCTCTCGGACGATGCGACGAAGGCGGTTTTTGTCGTCAATGGCGTCTACAACGACGACCCTCCGACCACGCAGAAGCTCAACGACACCCCCGTGCCGCTC
>CALGAS010000262.1 GCA_937959175.1 uncultured bacterium
TCTGAGCAAGCGACCGCTCCCCCAACGGCCCGCCGTCCCGGGCCGGACAAAGTCCCGGGGGGATTTTGGTTGGGCGAGCGTTTTGGGCGTGTTGGTGGTGAACGGTAACGCGGGCTTCCGGGGACTGGGAAGGCCCAACGGCCCGCCGTCCCCCCGGCTCGCGCCGGGGGGCTTTTATTAGAATGTGCGGCATCCGATCCTTCGCCGGGGCCTGTATGTCGATACTGGAAGCTGTCGTGCTCGGCCTCGTGCAGGGGCTCACCGAGTTTCTGCCGATTTCGAGCACGGCGCATCTGCGGATCGTGCCGGCTTTGCTCGGCTGGAAGGATCCGGGGGCGGCCTACTCGGCGCTGATCCAGTGCGGGACGCTCGCGGCGGTGCTCCTGGCGATGCGGCGGGATGTCATCGATCTGATCCGCGGCTTCTTTGCCGGGCTCACCAGCGGCCGGCCGTGGGGGAGCGTCGAGTCGCGGGTCGCGATCATGATCGTATTCGGCACGCTGCCGATCGTGGTCTTCGGGCTCTCGCTTCGCGACTTCATCCGCGGCGGAGCCCGCGAGTTGGCCGTCGTCGCAGCGGCCCTCTTCGGGGCGACCGTGTTGATGGCGGCCGCCGAGATCGTCACCCGCAGGCGGGCCCGCTCCGGCGAGGCCGGCCGCGACGGCCTTGAGGGGGTGCGGCTCGCTGACGCTCTCTGGATGGGCTTCGCCCAGGTGCTCGCCTTGGTGCCCGGCTCGTCCCGAAGCGGCACGACGATCTCCTCGGGCATGATCACCGGCCTCGACCGTCGAACGGCCGCCCGCTTCTCGTTTCTGCTCTCGCTGCCAGCCGTCGGGGCGGCCGGCGTGCTCGAGGCATGGCAGGCCCGCCGGGAGATTTTCGCGACCGGCGACGACATTCTCGCGGCCGTCGTCGGCACGCTGGTGGCGGGCGTCGCCGGCTACGCCTCGATCCGCTGGCTCTTGAAGATGCTTACCAGCCACACGCTCTGGCCGTTTGTCATCTACCGGCTCGCCCTCGCCGGGTTGCTGGCGGCCCTGCTGCTGGGCGGCTGGCAGGCCGGGGGCGGGGCGAGCCCGGCCGCCGACGAGCGAAACCTCCCGGCTCCTGCGGCGTTGAATCCTTTATGAGCTTCTTCGTCCAGGATCGCCGCTGTCTGCCGGCTGCCGTCGCGGCGGTCTGGTCGATCGCCGGCCTCACCGGCCTCGCGGCGGCCAACAGCCCGGCCCCGCCGGCCTGCGACGACGCCACCTTTCTGCGACGAGCCTCGCTCGATCTCGTCGGCCGTCAGCCGACGCCGGAAGCGGTCGATGCCTTCCTGGCCGACCGCTCGCCAACCAAGCGGGAGGATCTCATCGACGACCTGCTCGCCGATCCGGCCTGGGCCGCCACCTGGGGCCGGTACTTCCGCGACGTGATCCTCTACCGCCGCAGCGACGACCGGGCGATCGCGATGGCTCCATCGCTCGAGGCCTTCTTCAGAGAGCGACTGCAGACTGGCGCCGCCTGGGACGAGATCGCCCGCGACGTGATCACCGCCACGGGCGTTCCCTCCGAGCATGGCGAGACGGCGATCATCATCGCTCAGATGGGCGAGACGGCCGACATCGCGGCGGAGATCTCGCGGGTCTTCACGGGCGTCCAGATCCAGTGTGCCCAGTGCCACGACCACTTCACCGATCGCTGGAAGCGAGAGCAGTTCCACGAGTTCGCCGCCTTCTTTCCCCGGACGGCGATCCGGCGGGGGCCGGGCGAGGGCATCGACCGCTTCGAAGTCGTCTCCTTCGATCGCGATCCGAGGCGGGGCCGGGGTAAGCGGCCCGACAATCCCCGGCGGGGCGACCTCGAGCATGAGATGCCCCACATCGACGACCCCTCGCTGCCCGGCACGGTCATGCAGCCGCGGTTCTTCATCGGCGGCCGCGGCGTGCCGCTCGGCACGCCCGATCGGGAGCGGCGGGCGACGGCGGCCCGGCTGATCACCTCGGCCGACAACCCCTGGTTTGCTCGGGCGATCGTCAATCGAATCTGGACGGAGCTCGTCGGCGACGGCTTCTACGACGGGATCGATGATCTCGGCCCCGACCGCGAGGCCCGCTCGCCGGAACTGCTCGAGCAGCTCTGCGAGGAGTTCGTCGCGGCCGACCACGACCTGCCGTCGCTGTTCCGGGTGGTGATGGCAACGCCGGCCTACCAGTCGGCCGCCCGCTCGCGGGCCGATGCCACGCGGCCGGTCGGCGAGGCGAGCTGCCCGCAGCGGCTCCGGGCCGATCAGCTCTTCACGCAGGTCCTGGCGGCGATCGGCGTCGAGGAGCGGCAGGCGGCCGGGCGGGCCGGCGGCCGGCGGCAGGTCGGCGTGCCGCGGGTGATCTTCAACCAGACCTTCGGCTATGACCCCGGCCTGCCCCGCGACGAGATCAGCGGCTCGATTCCCCAGGCCCTCCTCCTGATGAATAGCCAGCCGCTGGCCCGAGCGATGGATGGCGATCGGCGGGGCATGCTCTTGGGTCGGCTGCTCGTCGAATTGCCGGACGACCGCGAGCTGGCCGACGAGCTTCACCTTCGGACGCTCGCCCGCCATGCGACGCCGGCTGAGATCGCCGTCTGCCTCGATCACGTTCGTGAAAGCGGTGACCGGGCCGCGGCCTTCGAAGACATCTTCTGGGCGCTGGTCAACAGCGCCGAGTTCATCCACCGCCACTGACCGCCCGCGGAGCATCGCCATGAGATCCCGACGCGACATCCTCCGGATGCTGCCCGCCGCCGGATTCGCCGCCGGCGTGCTCCCCTTCGGCGATTGTGTCGCCGCCCACGCCGCCGACCTCCGGAAGCGGCACAAGGCCTGCATCCTCCTCTGGATGCAGGGCGGCCCCTCGCAGTTCGAGACCTTCAGTCCGCTCGAGGGCCACGCCAACGGCGGCGGCACGCGGGCGATCCCGACGACCGTCGCCGGGATAAGGGTTGCCGAGCACTGGCCGGCGGTCGCGACCGTCGCCGACCGGCTGGCGGTGATCCGCTCGATGACCAGCAAGGAGGGCAGCCACCCGCGGGCGACCTTCTACATGCACACCGGCTACCTCCCCAATCCCAGCGCCCGCCATCCGACGCTCGGCTCGATCGTCGCCAGCGAACTGGCCGGCCAGCGGGGGGGCGAGACGGGTGACCTGCCGCCGGTCGTGCGGATCGGCGGCCGCGGCCGGGGTGATTCGGGGGCGGGCCTGTTGGGGATGCAGTGGGATCCCTACGAGCTTCGCGATCCGACCCGGAGCCCGACCAACACCGCCCCGCAGGTCTCCGCCGAGC
Organism: uncultured bacterium; assembly: GCA_937959175.1. Lineage (GTDB taxonomy): Bacteria > Planctomycetota > Planctomycetia > Pirellulales > UBA1268 > QWPN01. Next base: position 3,304 of record CALGAS010000262.1, read on the forward strand.
GGCACCTCGGCCGGCTCGACCTGATGGAGCGGCTCGGCAGCGGGTTTGCCCGCAGCCTGCCCCAGGAGGCGGCCGACCATTCCAGCCTCTATCGGCGGGCGACGCGGATGATCCTCAGCGACGACATGCGGGCCTTCGACGTCAGCCGCGAGCCCGAGCAGGTCCGCGAGGAATACGGGGAGGGGGCGTTCGCGGCCGGCTGCCTCCTGGCCCGCCGGCTGGTCGAACACGGCGTGTCGTTTGTCGAGGTCGTCTCCAACGGCTGGGACACCCATCAGGACAACTTCGCGCGGGTCGCCGACCTGGCCGGCCAGGTCGATCGTCCCTTCGCTGCCTTGGTCCGCGACCTCGAGCGGCGGGGCATGCTCGACGACACGCTCGTGATCTGGATGGGGGAGTTTGGCCGCACGCCCCAGGTCAATCCCCGCGGCGGCCGCGACCACTTCCCGCGGAGCTTCAACGCCGTCCTCGCCGGGGGCGGGATCGCCGGCGGGGCGGTCATCGGCTGCACCGATCAAGCGGGCGTCGAGGTGGTCGACCGGCCGGTGACGGTGCCCGATCTCTTCGCCACCTTCTGCGCGAGCCTCGGCATCGACCCGGCCAAGGAAAACATGGCGAGCACCGGCCGGCCGATCACGCTCGTCGACGGCGGCGATCCCGTCGCCGAACTCCTCTCCTGAGCGGCGGCTCGGCAGGATACGCCCCGCGGAGTTGCATGGGCCGGGTGCCTCCCGTATGATGAACCTCCGTCCACTCATTGGGGAGCCCTGCAATGCATGCCGATGCGATTCGCGAAATGCTCAGTCGGGTGCCGTTCCAGCCGTTTGTGATCCACCTCTCCAGCGGCGAGCGGCATGACGTGCGGCATCCCGAGTGCCTGGCCATCGGCACGGGCCGGATCGCGATCACCGATCCCGATGCCGATCGCGTGGCCGTCTGCAGCCTCGTGTACGTGACGAGCATCGAGTTTCTCCAGCCGACGTGAGACCGTCGCTCGATCGTGGGGGCAGGCTTGGAGCCTGTCCATCCGCAGGTTGCAAACCTGCGGCCACGGTGGCAGTCGCGCAGCGGCCACGTTGGGGCGGTCGCGCAGCGGCCACGGGTCCTTACGTGCGGCCACGGTTCGGAGCGTGCCCCATCTCGCCTCAGGCCGTCTCGAAGACCTCGAGGCGGGTTGCGGGAACCAACCCGGTGGCGGTGGCTCGGTCGGAGAGTTCGGCGAGGGCCTGGCGGCCGGTGTCGCCGAGGTCGAGCGTCCAGTCGTTGACGTAGAGCTCGACGTGCTGCATCAGCACGGTGTCGTCAAACTCCTGGGCGTGCCGCTGCATCGTCGGCAGGGCCGCTGCGGGATCTGCCAGAGCACACTCCAGCGAGTCGCGGATCACCCGCTGGACTGCCGCGATCACCTCGGGCCCGAGCCGGCGGGCGGCCACGATCCCGCCGAGCGGCAGGGGCGCTCCCGTCTCGGTCTCCCAGCGGCTGCCGAGATCTTCGACCAGCGACAGGCCGCTCGATTGCCAGGTGAAGCGGCCCTCATGGATGCAGACGCCGAAGTCGGCCGTGCCGCCGGCAAGCCGGGGCATGATC
>CALGAS010000263.1 GCA_937959175.1 uncultured bacterium
GGGTGAGAGGACGGGTGGGAGAGCCCTGCGGCCTTCCTCGTCCACAGTCTTTCTGGAGCCACGTCTCATGCATGCCTGCTGCTCACTGCCCCTGGCCCGCACGCTCTGCCTGGTTGCAGCGACGGCCTCGGCCGCCTTGGCAACGGCCGGCCCGCCGGACTTCGGCGACCACACGTCGGCGACGCTCACGAGCAAGGCCTGGGAGGCCTTGAACGCGGGCGACCACGACCTGGTCGCCGCCTACACCGACAAGTGCCAGGAACTCTACGCCCGGGAGGCTGCCGCCCAGCAGGCCTCGCTGGAAGACTTCGCGTCGGGTGACGATGCCCACTCCTACTGGGCGGTCAACGACGTCGGCACCTGCCTGTTCATTCGCGGCGAGTCGCTGACCCAGCAGGGGAAGACGGCCGAGGCGATCGCCACCTTCAAGACGCTGATCGATGACTACGGCTACGCCCAGTGCTGGGACACGAAGGGCTGGTTCTGGAAGCCGGCCGAGGCGGCGGCCGGCAAGCTCAAGCAGTTGGAGTTCGATGCAAAACTCGACTGACGCTCGGCGAAGCATTCTCTGTCGGAGCTGGTGGCCGAGGCCCGCCGCCCGTTGGGCAGTTGCATGGCTCGCGGCCACCGCGATCGGCCTGCCGGCCCTGCTCGTCGCGGCCGAGGCTGACCGGGGCTCCGTCGTGACCGTCGACGGAAGCTCCGAGACCGGCTTTCGGCTGCTTCGCAACGGCGAGCCCTTCGTGATCCACGGCGTCGGCGGCACCGCCGACCTCAAACTCCTCGCTGCCTGCGGCGGCAACGCGGTGCGAACCTGGCATCTCGCCTCGGTCGCGCAGCCCGCCGGGGGGAAGTCGTTCCTCGACCGGGCCCAGGAGCACGGCCTGGGCGTCACCGTCGGGATCTGGCTGGGCCACGAGCGGCACGGCTTCCGATACGACGATACCGAGCAGGTCGAACGTCAGCGGGCGGTGGTGGAGGCGGCCGTACGGGAGCTCAAGGATCACCCGGCAGTCCTCATCTGGGGACTTGGCAATGAGATGGAGGGACCCAGCGGCACCGGCGACTCGGCGCTCGTCTGGCGGGAGGTCGGTCACCTGGCCGCGCTGATCAAGCGGCTCGATCCGAATCATCCCGTGATGACCGTCGTTGCCAACGTCAACCCGGCCAAGCTCGCGGCGATCACCGCCCACGCTCCCGCCATCGACATCCTCGGCGTCAACGCCTATGCAGGGGCTGCCGGCGTCGGAGCCGCCCTTCGAGAACACGGCTGGCGAAAGCCGTATTGCATCACCGAATACGGCCCGCCCGGCCCCTGGGAAGTACCCGAGACCGACTGGCAGGCGCCGATCGAGCCTTCCAGCAGGGCGAAGGCCGCGATCTACAACGCGACGACGAAGGCGATTCTCGCCGACACGGCCCGCGGCGGTCCTGCCGACACGCCACCGCGATGCCTGGGATGTTTTGCCTTTCTCTGGGGCGCCAAGCAGGAGGCGACGGCGACTTGGTTTGGAATGCTGCTGCCGTCCGGTGAGAAGACGCTCGTCGTCGACGCGATGACCGACGCCTGGACCGGCCGCTGGCCGGCCAACCGGGCGCCCGTCCTTCGACAGCATGATGTTCCGCTCGCCGGCCGCCGGCTCAAGGGGGGCCAGACGGTGGCGGTCGCGGTGACCTACAAGGACCCCGAGGGAGACCAGCTGACCTACGAGTGGGAGGTGGTCAAGGAGAGCACCGATCGCCGCGAGGGGGGCGACGCCGAGGCCCGGCCCTCGTCGTCGGCCTCGCTGCTGCGGCGGGGCACGGAATCGGGCCGGGCCTCGGCGTCCCCCCCCTCGCGGCGATCGGTGCT
>CALGAS010000264.1 GCA_937959175.1 uncultured bacterium
GTCGAGGGCCGCGATTTCCCCCTTCGCGTCGGCAACGATCACAACCGAGCGGGCTGGGGCATCCGGATCCGCCCCGCCGGCCGTCGCGGTGACGACGACCGGGGAGGCGTCGACCCGGCCCCGCATCGGGTGCCGCCAGCGGCGGTCGCCGTCGGCCACCGCCAGGGCCTCGACGGCTCGGCCCCGGGTGCCGACGATGGCCAGCCCCTCGGCCACGGCAGCACTCGACCGATAGGCGGCTCCGCCGGCGGCCGGCTGCCGCCGCCAGGCCACTTCCGGCGCGAGGAAGTCGATCGCAAAGAAGGCTCCCCCTTCGGTGCCAAACAAGACGCGGTTGCCGCTGACCGCCGGCGTGGTTCCGGTGGGACCGCCGATCTCGACCGCGGCGACCCCGCCACCGTCAGCGGCATCGATCACGTGCAGTCGGCCGTCGCAGCCGGCCAGGAAAATCCGGTCGCCCGCCTCGGTGCGGGCCACGGTCGGGCTGCAGCGGATCTGGTCGGCGATCGCATGCTGCCAGCGTTTCGCGCCGGTCGCCATGTCGAGACAGGAGAGGGTGGCATCCTGCGAGCCGATCAGGGCGGCCGGTCCGGCCGCCGTCTCGAGCACGGTCGGCCCACCGGAGATCTCCCCGTCGGTGGTGAACTCCCAGACGACCTCCCCCGTCTGCCGGTCGAGGCCCCGGACCATGCCGAGGTCGTCGCCGACGACCAGCGGCAGGGCTGGGTCGGCCGCCACCGCCGCGGCCGAGGGAAAGCCGGCCTCCTCGATGCTGCGGGTCCACCTCGTCTCTCCGGTGACAAGGTCGAGCGCCCGGAAGGTGCCATCGAGGTCACCGAGATAGATCACGCCATTGGCAATCACGGGCACCGCGGTGAAGGCCGTGCCACCAAAATCCCGGCGCCAGGCTTCGGCCAACGGAAACGTCAGCCTGGTGGCCGAGCGACCCGTGCTCGCCAGGCTGCCACGGGCCATCGGCCAGGCCTCGGCCGGGGCTGCATCAGGGTCGGCTGAGGCCGCGGGGGCTATCAACGCGGCGACCGCCATGGCCATCACCAGGGACGACGCCGTTCGAACCGCCACGCCGTACGGCCGGCCGTTCGGTGCGCGTGTTGGCGGGACGCCTGGAGTCGCTTCCACCGGCCTGATCATCGGGCGGCCTCGTAGATGGCTGCCAGTTCCGCGGCCGTCACCGGCTGCGGGTTGAACCCGGCCGTCCATTGGCTGGCCGCGGCGGTGGCCAGCGAGGGAATCTCGGGGTCGGCCAGGCCGAGTTCGGACAGCGACCGGGCCAGGCCAGCGGCTGCGAGCAGGTCGTCGACCCGGCCGGCGAGTTCTGCGGCGGCGTCGGACGAGGCGGCCCGACCGGTCGCGGACCCGCCGGCAACGGCCAGCAGTTCGCCGGAGGCGGCCTGGCAGGCGGGGCCGTTGTACCGCACGACATGCGGCAGCATCAGCCCGACTGCCTGGCCGTGTACGATCCCGTGGGCCGCAGTCAGCGGATTGGCCAGGGCGTGGGCCGCCCCGAGCATGGCGTTCTCAATGGCCAGGCCTGCCCAGGCGGCGGCCAGTTGCACGGCGGCCCGGGCATCGACGTCGCTCCCGTCGCTCAACACCCGAGGAAGATTGCCTGCCAGCAATCGCCAGGCCTCGCGGGAGAGCATTTGCGAGGCGGGGGTCGCGGCGGTGCTCATGAAGCTCTCGACCGCGTGGGCGACCGCATCGATCCCCGTGACAGCCGCAACCCGAGGCGGCTGGGTGAGCGTGAGGGTGACATCGAGGATCACGCTGCGGAAGGCCGCCCGCCGATCCCCGCAGGCGATCTTCATGCCGGTCTCGGCATCGGTGATCAGGGCGAACGACTGCGTCTCGCTGCCGGTGCCGGCGGTGGTCGGGACGGCGAGCGAGGGGAGCATCTCGCCGGTGGCCAGACCGCGGCCCCGATAGTCCTGCATCCGGCCGCCGCAGGAATAGAGAAAGTTGATCCCCTTGGCGGTATCCATCGAGCTGCCGCCACCGAGGCCGACGAGCAGGTCGGGTCGAAACTCGCGGGCCACCGCAGCGCCCGCCTCGATCTCCACCGTCGAGGGGTTTTCGCCAAACTCCGAAAAGACCGTCGCCGTCAAGCCCGCCTCTTCGAGGGCGGCGACGCCGGCCGCCGCATGGCCGGCCGCTACGATCCCCGGATCGCTGGCGATCAGCGCCCGGCTGGCTCCGAGATCGCGGGCCAGCTCACCGAGGCGACCGAGGGAGCCTGGGCCGACGATCAGCCGGGGGCCGGGGTGATACTCGAAGGCGTCGTTCATGGGCGTGGGTCGGGGGGCGGCCAGCTGGCGGAGACGCGAGCATACCGGCCGTCATCCCGGCCGTCGTCCGGCTCGAGTCCCGATCCGGTCAGGGCGTGCATGGACTCCGCTGCCCGGCGTCAGACGGTCGCCACCACCGGCGCCGCCACCTGGAGGGCTCGCGACCGGTAGAGAAAGTCGATGATGTTGCCCTCGTGGGGCTGGAGCCAGTCGAGCTTCGTCGTCGGGATCGGCCCGAGATTGAGCCGGTCGATGTGGGTGCAGTCGATCAGTTGCCGCTGGAAGGCCTCGTCCTCGGTGATCGCCGTGCCGACGAGCGTCGGGCCGATGCACTCGAGCATCCGCTCCTGCGGGCATTCGACGACCGTCACGAACGGAAACATGTATTCCGCCCGGACGATCTCCGGCTCCGGGCTGGCCGCCCGGGCCACCACCGGCCGCAGCCAGCCACACCGCTCGCCCTCGACGAACCGCTCACCGAAAGGAGCGGTCGCGTGGCTCACGCCGGAAGCCTCGAGGAGCCCCTCGATCTGCCCCCAGATTGCCTTGGCGGCGCCAGGAATCGTGAAGGCGGCCAGTTTCGCCTCGGGGTCGTCCGGCGGCCTGACCTCGATCGGGCCGAGCCGCGCGGCGAGGGCTTCGGCGATCGCCTCGGTGTGCCGGCTGGCGTAGATCGCCGAGGCATTGATGCAGCCCCGGCCGCTGTTGATCGCCACGCTCTCGGCCATCACGTCGAGATACTGCTCCCAGTCGTCGACGCAGTCGTCGCCGAGGATGACCTTGGAGAAGCCCGGCCCGTGCACCTGGACCCGCGGGTTGCTGCGATACTGCTCGACCGTCTTGGCGCTGCCGAAGATCATGCTCCGGCCGCATCCGCCCAAGACCGCGGCGCCGACATCGGTCGTTCCGGGATAGAGGCTGATCGCCTCCGGCGGGATGCCCGCCTCGACCATCGCCGCCGCCATCCGGTAGGGCGTCCAGGGCTCTTGGCTGCCCGGCTTCATCACCAGGC
>CALGAS010000265.1 GCA_937959175.1 uncultured bacterium
GCCCCCCGGCGCGAGCCGGGGGGACGGCGGGCCGTTGGGCCCTCCCGCTCCCGATTCCCGCCCGACGCTCACCACCAACCCGCCCAATCCGCGATCACGACCAGCCGACCCCTGAGTTCCTGCAGGCGGAACGGCAACCCATCGAGCCTACCCGGCCCCCATCTTCCGGGTACTTGCAGCCGCCGCTGCGGCCGCTAAACTACGCCTCGTGGGTTTGAAGCCCGGAATGTCGTTCACGCGGCAAAAATCGTGGGTTTCTGGCCCAAAACATCTCAGCGACGGATTTCGCTGAGCCGTTTTCCCGCGGAGGCGGGTCGCGACAACATGGGCCACCCAACCCCCTATGGCGGCTGCCACCGACCTGCTGCTGGGCGAGTTCCTGCGGTCGCTCGACCCGCGGTACCGGCTCGCCATTCCGCCGGAACTCCTCGACCCGCTCGTGGCGGCCGGCCCGCGGCTGGTGATCGCCAAGGAGCAGGCCGGCTGCCTCTCGCTCTGGTCGGCGGCCACCTGGAAGCCCCGCCTCGATGCGGCGGTCGACGTGCTCCGCAGCAAGCTCCAGGCCGGGCTGCTCGCCCAGCGAGTCGGCCAGCTTCAGGATCTCGGCCGGCTCCTCTCGACACGCCAAAAAACCGTTTCGCTGGCAGGCCGCGGCCGGCTCGTCCTGCCCGAGGGGTTCCGGGACTTCCTCGGCGTCGAGCCTGGCGGCGACGTGATGGTGGTTGGGGCCGCCGTGTGCGTGGAACTCTGGCAGCCCGCCGCCTGGAACGCCTACGTGACCGCCGAGATGCCGGGCTTCCGGCAGCGGATCGACGATCTCACCGCCTGAGGGAGCCGGCCGCGAGCCGGATCACTGCATCACGCTTCGCCATGCCCGGGTGAGAGGACACGGTTCTTTCCCCGGATCGACAGACCCGGGAAGCTCGACAACCACGGAACGGGGCCCCACAGCACGGATGCTGCCGCGGGACCTTTCCCCGGGCATGGCTTTTTCTTCGCGGCGGTCATCGAGTGTCCGCAGCCATCGAGCCCGGCCGCTCCGTGACCGGGTCAGCCAAGCGGATTGCTCCGCTCCTCGAGCGGCCACATCACCCGCTCCCCGGTGAGCGCTGACGCATAGACAGCCGCGTTCATCTCGACCACCGTCCGGCCGGCATACATGCCCGTCTCCGGCTCCCGGTCGTTTGCGATCGCATCGATCAGGTCGACCGCCGCCCGCCGCCCCCAGCCCGCCCGCACCGCCGTGCGGGCCTCACCGGTGAGGGCCGGCTCCGGGGCGTCCTCGAGTCCCATCGGGCCCAGCGGCCGCCACGGGAAATCCCGGTCGGTTCGCCAGAGCGGTGCCTCGCGGAGATACGCCTGCGGCAGATGGTCGGGCCGGATGTGAATCGCCCCTTTGCTGCCGACGACGGTGATCCCGAAGGCCGGCTGCTTCAGCCCAGCCTCCCGGACGCTCGCAAAATAGCCCACCGACCCGTCGGCCAGCCCAAACATCGCCGCGATCGCGTCGCCAGCGATCAGGCCGATTCCCTCCGGCCCCTCGACGGCGTCGGCCTTCGTGATCAGTTGGCCGTCGAGCGTGACGGTCGCCTGGCACCACTTCGGCGCCCCGCCGAGATTGACCATCAAGTCGAGCACGTGGCTGCCGAGCACCCAGAGATCCTCACCGCCGCCCCGGCGGTCTTCCTTGCCGCGGGCCCGAAGTTCCAGCACGTCTCCGATCCGGCCCTCCTCAATTAGATCGCGCAGGGCGGCGAAGGTGGGCGAATACCGATTGACGAGCGCCAGCGAGAGTTTTGTGCCAGCCTTCTCGCAGGCCGCGATCACGGCATCGGCCTCGGCAGGCGTCCGCACGAATGGCTTCTCCATCAGGATGCCCCGGGCTCCCGCCTCCGCCGCAGCGATCGCCATCTCGGCATGGCAGTCGATCTGCCGCATGCAGATCGCCACGACATCCGGCTTCACAGCCGTGAGCATCGCCCGCCAGTCGGCAAAAGCGGCATCGGAGGCGAGGCCGTGCCGCGCGGCGGCCTTGCCGAGCCCGGCCGCATCGTCATCGGCAGCGGCGATCACCTCCGCACCGGGAAGGTCGATGAAGAGTTCGTCGATCGCGTGGCCGTAGTCGCCTCGGCCCGTCCGGCCAATCACGGCCACTCGCAGCGGTTCGATGCCCATGGGTTGGTTCTCCCGAGGTGTGTCGCGAAGCACATCATTTCGCGATGCCAGTGTAGAGGAGACGATGGGGGCTCGGTCCGGTGTCGTGGTTTCTCGGTCGTGATCACGGATTGGGCGGGCTGGTGGTGAACGCGTTGCGGGCATCGGATACGGGATGGCCCAATGGCCCGCCGTCCCCCCGGCTCGCGCCGGGGGGCTTCTATCGGGCGGTGATCGATGGCGGGCCGGTATGCTGGTTGGTTTCCGCCGCCTCGCTCACTCCTCCCCAACTCCTCATGGCCCACGATCATTCCCACGGCCCCCGCGGCATGGCGGCCGCCAATCTCAACCGGGCCATGGCCATCGGCGTCGGGCTCAACGTCGTGTTCGTGGTCGTGGAGCTCGCTGCCGGCTTCATCGCCGGGTCGCTGGCCCTCGTCGCGGACGCCGGCCACAACGCCGGCGACGTCTTCGGACTGCTGATTGCCTGGGGAGCCGACTGGCTCTCCCGCCGCCCGCCGTCGCGACGGTTCACATGGGGGCTCGGCCGGGCGACGATCTTTGCGGCGTTGGCCAACGCCGTGCTCCTGCTGATCGCCTGCGGAGCCATCATCTGGGAAGCCTGGCACCGCCTGCAGACACCGGCCCCGGTCGAGGGGCTGACGATGGTCGCCGTGGCCGGCGTGGGCGTGTTGATCAACACGCTGACGGCCCTCCTCTTCGTGCGGGGCCACCATGATGCCAACATCCGCGGGGCCTTCCTTCACATGGCGGCCGACGCCGCCGTCTCCGTGGGTGTCGTCGTGGCCGGACTCGCGATCATGGCGACCGGACTGACCTGGATTGACCCGGTGGTGAGCATCGTGGTCGCGGGAGTGATCGTGCTGGGCACCTGGGGACTGTTTCAGGAAAGCATCGAACTCTCGCTCGACGCGGTGCCGCGGGGGATCGAAGCCGACGCGGTCGCGACGGCCCTGGCCGAGGTGCCCGATGTTCGCGAGGTCCACGATCTCCATGTCTGGGGCCCGAGCACCTCGGAGGTTTCCCTCACGGTCCATCTGGTCGTGACCGACGGCAGCGATCGCGACGAGATCCTCGCTGCAGCCCAGGCCGTCGTCCGTGAACGCTTCGCCGTGGCCCATGCCACGATCCAAATCGAAGGCCCGTTCTACGACCCAGACTCCCCTCCCGGAAGTTTGGCCAACCGGCACGCGTAGAAGCCCCCCGGCGCGAGCCGGGGGGACGGCGGGTCGTTGGGCCATCCAACTTCTGATGCCCGCCAACCGTTCACCACCAACCCGCCCGATCCGCTCCCCGAATCAAAAACAGCGGCAACTCAGGCTCGGGGATGGCACCCCCCTCCCGAACCCACATTCCGCGTGCTCCCAATAGAAGCCCCCCGGCGCGAGCCGGGGGGACGGCGGGCCGTTGGGCCATCCAACTTCTGATGCCCGCCAACCGTTCACCACCAACCCGCCCAATCCGCGATCACTACCGACCGATCCTTGGGATCCCCTCCAACAACCGCGGGTCGTGACCCCATGGAAGCCCCCGAGATCCCTCCGGGGAACTGCCGGCCGTTGGGTCTTCTCGCCCCGGGCGCCCGATGACGCTCCCGCGCGTTTGGGGCCTTGTGGTGCGGATGATCGATGTGCATGGCACCCGGGACGGCGGATCACCCGCAGTCCCCCCGGCTCGCGCCGGGGGGCTTCTATGCGGCCGTGACCCGGCGCAACCGCCGCCCCGCGAATCGCCACCCCGCGAACCACCACCCCGCGAACCACCACCC
>CALGAS010000266.1 GCA_937959175.1 uncultured bacterium
GACCACCCCCTCCGTCTCCCCGCATCCCCGAACCTGCGGCGGGTATCATCACCGCGATGCTCCGCAAGCCCGCACGATTCCTTCTGATCTTGCTTCTCCTGGGCGGCCGGGCCGGGGCCGCCGCTGACGACGTGCCGGGGCCAGACGGACTGGTCGTCTCGGCATCCCGGCCGGCGTCGAAGGTCGGCGGGGCGGTCCTCGCCGCCGGTGGCAATGCCGTCGACGCGGCCGTCGCCACCGGCTTCGCTCTGGCCGTCACCTACCCGGCTGCCGGCAACATCGGCGGCGGCGGCTTCATGGTCGTCCGCCAGCCCGATGGTTCGGCCACCAGTTTCGACTTCCGCGAGACCGCCCCGGCCAACGCCCGGCCCGACATGTTTCTCGATGACCGGGGAGAGATCGATACCGACCGCATCGAGGCCGGCTACCTCGCCGTCGGCGTGCCCGGCACCGTCCGCGGGCTCGCCCTGGCCCACGCCCGCCTGGGACGGCTCCCCTGGCGGGATCTCGTGGAACCCGCAGCCAGGCTGGCCCGCGATGGCTTTCCGATCTCGCCCACCCTCGCAGCAGCCCTCAACCGCGAACTGGCCGGCCCGATGCGGCCCTTTCCCGGTTCCGTGGCTGCCTATGGGAAGCCGGACGGCTCGCCCTGGCAGGCGGGCGACCGGCTCGTGCTTGCCGACCTGGCCGTGACGCTCGAGGCGATCGCCACCGACGGTCCCGATGCCTTCTACACCGGCCGGAACGCCCGCCTCGTTGCCGAAGCGATGGCCGCCAACGGCGGGCTGATCACCCGGGCCGACCTGGCAGCCTACACCGCCAGGGAGCGGCCACCGGTCTGCGGCTGCTTTCTCGGCCACGAGGTGATCTCGATGGGGCCGCCGAGTTCCGGAGGCACCGCCCTGCTGCAGATGCTCGGGATGTTCGAAGCCCTTGGCCTCGAACGACTGCCGGCTGACTCGGCCGAGGCGGTCCACCTGACCACGGAAATCCGCAGGCGGGCCTACCTCGACCGGGCCCGATATCTCGGCGACCCGGACTTCGTCGCGGTGCCGGTCGACCGACTGCTCGCGCGGCCGTATCTTCAACGGCTGGCAGCAGGGATCGACCGGGAACAGGCCGCCGACTCGCGGCAGCTTGCTGGCGACCTCGTCGGGCATCCTGGCAGCGACTCCGGTGAGACGACCCACTATTCCATCGTCGACGGCGAGGGGATGGCCGTCGCCACGACCGTCACCCTCGAGGGGTCCTACGGCAGCCATGTCGTCGCCCCGGGCACCGGCTTCCTGCTCAACAACGAGATGGGCGACTTCAACCGCAAGCCGGGCCAGACGACCGCCAGCGGCGAGATTGGAACGCCGCCCAATCAGATCGCCCCGGCCAAGCGGATGCTCAGTTCGATGACGCCAACGATCGTCACCAAAGACGACCGGGTCGTGCTCGTGACCGGCTCCCCCGGCGGACGCACCATCATCATCACGGTCTTCGACGTCGTCACAGGGGTGGTGGCCCGCGGACTCGAAGGCCGCGCCGCCATCGATGCCGCCCGCTTTCACCACCAGTGGCTCCCTGATCGGCTGATCGTCGAACGCGGTGGCCTGCCCGCCGATCTCCGGCGGCAGCTCGAGATCCTCGGCCACACGGTCATGGAACGGGGCTCACAGGGGGCCGCCCACTCGATCTGGATCAGCCCGCAGACAGGCACGCCGCTCGGCATCGCCGATCACCGCGGGCCCGATGCGGCCGCGGCGGCCGCCCCGCCGGCGGCCGTCGGGGAGCCGTCCCCGTGACCGCGGCTGGCTGGCAACTCGCGGGCCGCTCTGCCGCCGAGGTCTGGCATCTCGTGGCGGCGGAACTGTCGGCCGCCGTCCGATCGGGGCGGCACCCGTTCCACCTCGTGACGCTCGCCACGCTCGGCCCGAACGGCTCGCCCCAAGCCCGGACGGTCGTGCTCCGCGGGTTTGACGAGGCTGCTCGCGAGATTCGCTTCCACACCGACGCCCGCAGCCCCAAGGCGGCGGAACTCACCCGCGACGGCAGAACGGCCCTGCACTGGTACGACCCTGCCGGCCGGCTCCAGATTCGAATCGCCGCCGTGGCGACGCTCCATCACGAGGATTCAATCGCACGACAGGCCTGGGAGGCGGCGGCCCCGATGAGCCGGGGCTGCTACACGAGCCCGACAGCCCCAGGCACGCCCCTGCCAGAGGTGCCGCCCGCCCCGCCGCCGGCCGGCCCCGACGACGCCCGCGGCCTGGCCAACTTTGCCGTGGTCTGCTGCCGCTTCGCCACCGTCGAACTCTTGGCCCTTCATGCCGCGGGCCACCAACGCCTCCGGCTCGACCTCGGCGGCCCGGAGCCGCTCGCCACCATCCTCGCCCCGTAGCGATCCCCGAACCCTTCCCCATAGAAGCCCCCCGGCGCGAGCCGGGGGGACGGCGGGCCGTTGGGCGAGAGACGCCGCCCCAAGCCCGGAGAACCGCCCACCACCAACCCGCCCAATC
>CALGAS010000267.1 GCA_937959175.1 uncultured bacterium
GAGCTGGTCCGCAATACCTCGCACCGTGATGCCGCGGCAGGCCTGAGACCGCATCCGCTCGAGCGCCGCATCGACCGTGACCGTGGGCCGGGCCTCCCGGGGCCCCACGGTCGATTCCCGGGCGAACAGCCGCACGCCGTCCACGAGGAGCCTTTTCGGCGGCTCCTCCCCTTTCATCATCCGCAGGAGCAGCCGCAGCGCCTCGGCCCCGAGCCGCTGCAGTGGCAGCCGGATGCTCGAGAGCCGTGGCCGATGCACATGAGCCTCGATCGAGTTGTCGACGCCCAGCACGGCCACGTCGGCGGGCACCCGCAGGCCGAGCCGCTCGCAGGTCGCCAGGCAGTCGATGGCGTAGGCGTCGTTGAGCGCCAGGATGCCGATCGGCCGCGGCAGGTTGCGAAGCAACTCGCAGAAGTGAGGGTCGTCGATCGGTGACTTCTTGGCGAGCGCATCTGCGGTGTAGCGGCGTCGTGTGAGCGAGAGACCCTCGCAGTGATGGCCGAGATCGCCGAGTGCTCGGGCGAAGGCGTCGTGACGCTCGCCGCTGGAAGCCGAGTTGGCGAGTCCCACGTGGAGGAAGCTCCGGCAGCCACACTCGGTGGCGAGGTGCCCGGCGGCCAGGCAGCCCAGTTCTTCGACGTCGGCATACACGCTGGGAATGCCGAGGTCATTGGCGATGCCGCCCACGATCACCGTGGGTACCTCGCCTCGCTTGAGCCACGCCGCGAACTCGTCGAAGCTGCCGGTGGTGCCGCAGCCGACGAATGCCCCCCGGACACGACCGGTCCAGGGGGGTTCCGTGGCCGACTGCTCCGGGCTGTCGGCGGGCGCTCCGTAATCTTCGAACTGCATGCGGCGGCCGGCCGGCAGGGCGTCGATCGCACCCCGGAAAATCCGAGAGACCTTCTCGATCCATGGATCGAGATAGGAGGCGATGCTCGTCGGCGGGCGGGGCATGGGAGGTCCCAAAATGGCGTCGAAAACAGTCCTGAGCAGCCAGCCCGCGGATTGCGCATTCGGTCAACTCAAGGCCAGCGACGGACGCTACTATATTGAGTGGAGAAAGTTGGGATCCGGCTTTTGCTTTTGACCGCACGGCCGGCAAAGTGATTTTCCTGATTGGGGGGTGCGGAGGGTAACGATGATCACCAAGAAGTTGAATGGGCATTCGGTGGCTCGTTGGCCGGCGTCTTGTTGGCTCGGTTTTTCGTTGCTCGTCACGCTCGCCTTTTTTCCCGTCGCGGCCCGAGCCGAGCTCGTGACGAAGGCCGACAACACGACTGCCCTCGATCTCGGCGGCAGCTGGGAGGGCGGCGTCGCTCCGGGCGTCTCGGACACGGCGGTCTTCGACGACATCTTCCAACAGGCGGGCAACATCGGATTCAGCGGCACGCCGGTTGCGTGGGGTGGGATCGAGGTGCGTGGAAGCAGCGTCACGAGCCTCATCAACATCGACAACGGATCCGGGGGCCGACTCGACCTCGGGGCAGGCGGCATCGAGATGGAGGCCGCGCCGCGTGACTTGAGCATCCGAAGTCTCGACGTCACCGCGAGTCAGGCCTGGGACGTCGGGAGCGGCCGCACCCTCACTGTCGGTAGCAACCTGTTCTCCGGCTCTAGCGGTGTGACCAAGCTTGGGGCCGGCACGCTCACGATCGCCGGCGGCACTGCCGCCTACACCGGATCGCTCACGATCCGTGAAGGCATCGTGCAGGTGAGCAATGGCGCCTCGCTCGCCAACGGCTCAGGGATCACGATCCAGGGTGGTGGGGCGGCCGTCGGCGGGGCGAACTACCCGTTCTTGGGTGCGATCCGCAGCGGCACGCTTTTGCTCCGGGACGACAGCGGCTCGCCTGGTGGTAATCAGCTCGGCAGCCAGACGGTCGCGCTCGAGAACGCACCGTCTTGTGGCAATCGGGCGGGGGTGCCGACGCCACGACGATCAGCGACCTTACGCTTGCCGCGGGGTTCAACACCGTGGCCGTCGCTCCGGTCAGCAACCCCGACGTGCTCACCATCACAGACCTGACCCGTTCCGCCGGTGCGACCGTCGAGTTCCGGGCGATGTATGCCCCGATGGGAACCGGCGAGGTGCAGATTCGTCCCACGAATGTCAACAGTGCTCCGATCGCCAACACCAACGGCATTCTCGGTGGCTGGGCCTTCGTTGCGGCGAACTCAGGTGTCGGCACGTACGGCGGCCCTGCCCGCTCGTTCGCCGCTTGGGATCCGGCTGCCACGATCGGTGTGGAGACGGGCTCGATCGTCGCCGCCACCCCCGACAAGTCCAACGGCACCGGCGGTGCGACAACTGACGGGCAGGACATCGCCACCGGCACCAGCACCGAAAACTGGCTGATCAACGACAGCGGCAGCAACAACGCGATTTCCAGCGGCACGGTCACCATCAACTCGCTGATCGAAGAGCGAGATCTGTTCATCAACAACGGCTCGACGCTTGTGGTCGAAAGCGGCGGCGTGATCTTTCGCAACACGAACTTCTGGATGCAGACCAACGCCGGTGCGACGGGGTTCCTCACGTCGGGCACCAACGACCTCTACCTCCAGACCGACGGCGGCGTCGGCGATCAGCGAATCCGGGTGATCATGACCGATGGCGATGCCGGCGCGGTCACGCTTCGCAAGAGCGGCCCGGGGCGGCTGCGGCTCGACCAGATCAATACGTTCACGGGGGGCACCGTCGTCAATCAGGGCACGCTCGATCTCGGCACAGGCGGTGCCAACGGTGCCATTCGGGGCAGCGTGACGGTCAACGCGGGCGGCACGCTGCGGTTGAACGCCGGCGATGCCACCGGGTGGGCCGGGGGCAGTTCGGCCGTAACCGCGATCGATCTCAATGGTGGAACCCTGGATGTGAATACCAGTGCCGCCAATCAGACGCTCGGCGGGGCCGCGGTGACGATGACCGGCGGCACGATCTCTGGCGTCAGCGGTAGCAATCTCGCCTTTTATTCCAGCGGCGGCGGGACCTCCTCGCTCACCACGCTTGCGTCCTCGACGGCCTCCGTGATCAGCATCCCTCAGATTAGCCTGCGGCAAGCTGCGGGGGTTACGTTCACGGTGGCGGCTGGCACGACGTCGAGCGGTATCGATCTTGATGTCTCTGCGGTGATCGCCAGTGGCGTAGACGACAACGGGCCGCTGATCAAGGCGGGGCCCGGCGTGATGCGTCTCAGCGGTGCGAGCACGTACAACCAGGGCACCACAATCTCCGGGGGCACTCTGGTGATCGACGCGGGGGGGCGTATCTACAGCGGAAGCTATCAGAGTGCCGCCGTGCTCACGGTCGGAAGCGGTGCGACGCTGGATCTCCAGTCGTGGGCTTACGGTGAAACGTCCCAATCGCTGGGGGGCCTGAGGGCGGCCGCGGATGCCGTCGTGGTCGACGGCGGCACGATTCGGATCTCTGGCAGCACGCCGACCGCCTATGGTCGGGGTGTGACAGTGCAGTCTGGAGGCATACGACTCGAAGCGGCGGCGGGGGCCGATTGGACGCTGAACACCACAGACGGTGCTGCCGACAACTGGTCATTTTCCGGTAATCCCTCCGTCACGCTGGCAGGGGATGGGACGGGTTCGCTGGAGAAGATACTCTCGCTTGGAAGTGGTGGGCTCACGAAGGCCGGGAGCGGCACCTGGACCCTCACCGCCGCGAACACGTTCACGGGCGGCACGTCGATCAACGCCGGCACGCTCATTGCGGGCAGTGCCAATGCCCTCGGTACCAGCGGCAGCATCACGATCGGAGCCTCAGGCACGCTCGGTGTCGCCGCGGGCGTGGCCTTCTCCCGCCCGCTGACGATCACGGCGGGTGGCAAGGTGAGCCTTGGCGACGGAGCGAGCGTGGCTCTCCCCGATGCCGCGGCGCTCTCTACCTTCGAGAGCACGAGCACGGCGGGGGCGGCGACGACCGCCGAGATCCTGTTCGGCTCGGGCAGCACGACGCCCTCGGCGCTCACCAGCGGCTGGCTCGCCCAGCCCGCCGGTTCCTTCTCCGACATTCTTTCGCTGGATGGCACGGGCACGGGTAACATCTATGTGCTTTCGATGTCGTACGACGGCGCCGCACCCGATCCGACCGGGCTGAATATTGGCTACCGGGCCGGCACAAGCGGGGCTTTCACGAACGTGGGCACGAGCAGCCAGGGCAGCGTCCCCTGGAACAGCGGGTTCACGAC
>CALGAS010000268.1 GCA_937959175.1 uncultured bacterium
CCGCCGCACCTGCCAGAGCAGTTCCGGCATTTCGCCCGGCCCGGGAAAGAGATCGAGGTTGTGAAAAGGCCGCTGATTGCGGTAGCCGCGAAACGCGATCAGGTCACCGGCCTCTCCCGCGTCGAGCCGATCCCTCAGCTCCTGCCGCCGGTCGCAATGGCGGCACATCAGCCCGACGCCGACCTTGAGGTTCTTTTCGTCCGCCTGCTTGGCAAGCTCGATGATCCGCCTGGCGCTGGCCCCGTCGACGGCGACCGGCTTCTCCATGAAGGTGTGCACGCCCTTCTCGATCGCGTAGGCGAAGTGGGCGGCCCGGAAGGCGGGTGGCGTCGCAAACAGGGCGATGTCACCCGGCCGGAGGCAGTCGATCGCCTGCTTGTAGGCGTCGAAGCCGATGAAAGACCGCTCCTCCGGGACGTCGATCCGGTCTCCGTACTGCGGCTGGGCGACGAGCGACTGTCGCTTGATGCTCAGCCGCTCGGGGAAGACGTCGGCCATCGCCACGACCTTGAGGTTGCCCCCGGGAACCGAAAGAGCATCGATCGTCGCTCCGGTTCCCCGGCCGCCGCAGCCGATCACCGCGACTCGCAGTTCGTCGTCGCCGGCGGCGTGGGCGTTGCGCAGGCCCGTGGAAGCCAGCAGTGAGCCAAGTGTCACCGCAGCCGAATGGCCTGCGGTCTGCCCGAGAAAGCCTCTCCGGCTGAGACGATTGGAAGTGGACGGTTTCATGACCAGTCGTTGTCCTGCGAAAGGAGAGGCGAATCGGACCCCGACCGGCCTCGGACCCGGCGTGACAGGCTCGGCCGATCGCTGGTAGTGTATCGGCTGAAGATTACGGTTTTTGCCGGCTGTTTTTCGGAAAGACACGTGTTCCCGATCCACGCGTCCGCAGGAGAGACCAGATCATGAGCCCAGTCTTATTCGCGCTCAGTGGCGGAGCGGTGGCGCTGATCGCCCTCGGCGTCGTCGTCGTGGCCGGCCTCTGGGCCGCCGGGATCTACAACAAGCTTGTTAGCCTCCGGGAGCGGAGCACCAACGCCTTCGCTCAGATCGACGTGCAGCTCAAGCGGCGGCACGACCTGATCCCCAACCTCGTCGAGACGGCCAAGGGCTACATGGGCCACGAGCGGGAGACGCTTGAGGCGGTGATCAACGCCCGCAACCAGGCGGTGTCGGCCGCCGGGGCGGCGGCCGCCAAGCCGGGCGATGCCGCCGCGATGGGGGCCCTCGGGGGAGCGGAGTCGATGCTGACCCAATCCCTGGGGCGGCTCTTCGCCCTCGCCGAGGCCTATCCCGACCTCAAGGCCAATCAAAACATGCTCGCCCTTCAGGAGGAGCTCACCAGCACCGAAAACAAGGTGGCGTTCTCGCGG
>CALGAS010000269.1 GCA_937959175.1 uncultured bacterium
CCGGAGAGACCGCCGGAGGGCTGTCGCTCGACGCCTGCATCCGCATCGCGATGCGACGGCAGCCGCGACTCCAGGCCGAGCTTGAAAACATCACCCGCGCCAGCCTGGCCGGCGATGTCGCGCAGGCCGCCTTCCTGCCGCTTCTCTCGGCCGGCTACAGCGTGGGCGAGTTTGGCGTGGACGTCGGGGGCATCGGGATCCCGATTCCGGGTGCTCCGGCGGCCCAGGGCACCTACGTTCCGCAGCAGGGATTCCTGCCGATCGGATTCGACTACAACACCACCTACGTGCTCACCGAGGCGCGGATCCAGTGGCTGATCACCGATTTCGGCCGGCGGCTGGGTGCCCGGCGGCAGGCCCAGCTGGCCGAAGAGATCAGCCGGCTGCGGTCGGCCCGGGCCCGGCAGACCATCGCCCATGAGGTGACGCTCGCCTACTTCGAGCTCCTGCGGGCTCGCTCCCTGATGCGAATCGCCTCAGACTCGGTGGCCCGCCTGGAAAGCGAGCTCGCAACCGCCACCGCCCTGGCCGCCGGCGGCCTGCTTGAAAAGGAGAAGGTGCTGCGTGCCGAAGTCGCCCTCGCCAAGGCCCTCACGCTGCGTGACTCGGCAACGGCGACCGAGCAGATTGCCGCCGGCAGTCTCAACCTGGCCATGGGCACGCCGCAACGCCGCCCGGTGCCGGTGGCCGGCTTCTCGGAGGTGCCCGGCTTCGAGCTGACGGTCACCGACTGCCTCAACCGGGCGGTTCGCAACCGGCGGGAGTTCGCCGTGGCCCGCCGGACGGTGGCGATCGCCGATTCGGGCCGGCGGGTTGCCAGGCTGGGCTTCGCCCCCAAGGTCTTCGCCAACGGGTTCTACTTCAACTTCAACGCCGACAACCCGGGCGGCTACGTCGATGTGCCGCTCGGGTTCATCAATCTCGAGTGGGGCATCTACGAGGGCGGAAAGCGGATTGCGGATATCCGCCGGGCGAGCTCGGAGGTGCGGTCGGCGATGATCCAGGCGGAGATTCTCTCCAACACGATCGCCTTTCAGGTCAACGAGTGCTACCAGCAGCTGGCCGCCGCGATGCTCGCCATCGAGCGGTCGGAGAAGCCTGTCGAGCAGACCAAGGAGACCTATCGGATCGTCAGCCTCCGCGCCGACGCCGGTGACGCCACCGCGGCGGAAGTCTTCGAGGCGGAAACAGCCGTCACCCAGGCCGAGCAGGAGTATCAAAACGCCGTCTACGACTATCTGCTGAGCCTGGCGCGGCTCGAGTATGCGATCGGCGAGCGGGTGGACTGCCGCAGCCTCACCCGGCGGACCGGCCGGCGGCGTGCTTCGGAACCGGTCGAAGTCGTGCCGGCCCCGCCCGCCCTCCTGCCCGCTCCGGGGGCACCGTCACCCTCATCCTCGTCAGCTGAAGAGGTCGCCTCATGACACCATCAAACGAGTCTGTCGATGCTCCGCGGCCGGAGGCCGGCGGACAGCCCGCACCGCAGCGGTCCCGGGGCCGGCCGGTGCTCGTCGGGCTGGCGATCGTGGTGATCGGCAGCCTGCTGATCGGGATCGCCGCGCCGGCAACCTATCGCTACGTCACCTTTCGGACCAGCCACTCGATCACCGAGGATGCCTTCATCGAGGCGCCGCTGGTGCACGTCGCGCCGCAGCTGGTCGCGGGGCGAATCGTCGAGTTTTGCGTGGAGGAAAACCAGCGGGTCGAGGCGGGCGACGTGATCGCCCGGATCGACCCGACCCCGTTCGAGGACCAGCTGGCGATGGCCGAAGCCAAGCTCGGCATCGCCCGGGCCGAGCTGCGGCGGCAGGAGATCGGGCTGGCGAAAGCCCGGAAGGAGGTGCCCCTGGCGATCGCCCTGGCCGAGGAGACGCATCGCATGGCCCTGGCCGAGGAGGAGAAGGCTGCCGCGGGCCTGGCCTTCACCAGGCAGGAAGTCGCCGGCAACATCGCCGCCACCACCGCGATCGTCGCGGTGGCCCAGGCAAACCACTCGCTGGCTGAGAGCGACAGCCGCCGCTTCACGGCGCTGGCCGGGGAGCAGGCCGTGCCCGCCCGCCGGATGGAGGAGGCGACGCGGGCCGCGGAGGCCACCGCGTCGGAACTGGAGGCCGCCCTGGCCGAACAGCGGATGGCCGAGGCCGGAACGACCCAGATCGGCGTCGCCGAGAAGAACCTCGAACTCGCGCGGGCCGCGGTCCGGAAGGCGGCTCTGGACGTGGCCATCGCCACGACCCGCCAGGAAACGATCCGCGAACTTGAAGAGATGGTCATCCTCCGAGAAGAGGCCGTCCGCGACGCCGAGGCCGCGGTCACAGCCGCCCGGCACACGCTGGAGCACACCGCCGTGCGGGCTCCCGCTGCGGGCCTGGTCGTCCACAAGGCGAAGCATGCGGGCGACGAGGCGACCGTCGGCCTGCCGATCGTCACGGTGCTCGATCCCGACGAGCTTCACGTGATCGCCAATCTCGAGGAGACCAGGCTGGTCGGCGTCGAGCCGGGCAATCGGTGCCGGCTCGAGCTCGACAGCCTCCCGGAACCGCTCACCGGCCGCGTGCGCTGGATCAACAGGGCCACCGGCGCGGAGTTCTCCCTGCTGCCCCGCGATGTGGTGGCGGGGGAGTTCACGAAGGTGGTCCAGCGGGTGCCGGTTCGGATCGAGATCGATCCGACCGAGGCCTGGGACCAGCTGCGGGCCGGGATGTCGGTTCGCGTGGTGATCGCCCATGGGCCGGGTGACCCGGCCTGGGTGGAGGAAGCCCGGGAGCGGGTGGCCCGCCGACGAGCCAAGGACGGGCCCGGCACTGACTCCGGCCGGTTTCACTGATGCAGCCATCCGCTCCCGACCCGCAGCGAACCGCATCCCCGGCGCTGGCCCGCCTGCGGCTGGCCATCACGGTCGTGGCCGCCCTGGCCATCCTGGGCACCGTCTATCAGACCCTGGTCCTGACCGGGCTGGTCAACGACACGATCCGGCGGGCGCTCTCCTACGACAAGCGGGACCAGCTCTGGGCCGAACTCGCCTGGGGCGTGCCGATGCTCTACGGGCTGTTCGGCAGTCTGGCGGTGGCCCGCAGGCTCGGCAGCCGTGACACGCTGGTGATCGGCCTGGGATTCTTCGCCGCCGGGAACTTCCTCTGCGGGGCCGCGACCGACCTGGCGTCCTTCTGCGGCGGCCGGGCGATCGAGGGGATCGGCAAGGGGATGACGATCGGTCTGCTGCGGAACTACCTCTATGGCCGCTTCGATCGGATGTTTCTCGGGGCGGTGCTCTTCTACGGGATCTTTGCCTACGCCTCGCGGCCTTTTTCGCCGTGGCTCGCGGTCGAGCTGACCGAGTCCTTCTCATGGAGGTGGGTCTGGTGGATGAACGTCCCGGTTTGTCTGTTCAGCATGGGACTGCTGCTCTGCCTGCCGTCCGATCGTCCGGCCCCGGACGGCCCGCGGGGCGAGAGCCCGAAGGTCGATCTGCTCTTGGTGAATCTGCTGGTCTGCTGGGTGGTGAGCCTGATGGTCGTCACCGACAAGGGCCCGGAACTCGGCGGCTTCACGAGCAACGCCTATCTGCTGATGGTGACGACGTGTGCCGCCCTGGGCGGTCTGCTGGTGCTGCGGTTCTGGTTCGGGATGTCGGCAGGCGAGCATGCCCGCCGAATCCTCGCCTCACGGGTCTACGTTTTGGCGATCACCACGCGGATGCTGCTGATTCTCCAGCTGGCGGCCGTGCTGGGCGTCCTGGGCCAATACATGACCGAACTGCGGCAGTATCCCCGCGGGCTGGCTGGGACGATTTTCTTTCCGGCCGGCCCGGCCATGCTTGCCGGCACCCTGCTGTGCAGTCCGATTCGCAGCCGGCGGCTGCGGCACCTCACCCTCCTCACCGGCGTGCTCGGCACGGCCGCCGCGATCTGGTGGCTGGCCGCGATCGACCTCGGCACCGACCGGCGGCAGCTCGCGATCGGTGTCGGCGTCTGGGGCTTCTTTCTGGGGATGCTGCCCGCATCCTTTTTGATCGACGAGGTCGAGGGGATCGAGCGACGCGACATGCCCTATGCGGGGCTGCTAGCGGTGGTGGCCCTGGTGGTGCCGCTGGTGATCGTGCCCTCGGTGATGTCGTCGGCGGTCAACTCCGGGGCGGACGCGGCCTATGCCGTGCAGCGAAGGAGCGTGCGGGCGGAGCGACCGCCCGTGGTCGATACGCTGGCCCGCGCGACCGACCGCTTTGCGGTGCGGGGAGATCCCCCGCCGACGTCCGCCGCCGGAGCGGTCGTGACCGTCGCGGCACTGGTCAAGCTGCGGAGTGCGGCGACGGGGGTGCAGTCGGCCCTGGCCACCCTGGCGATCTTCTGCGCGAGCCTCGGCGGCGTGACAGCCCTGTCGCTGCTGGTCTTCCGGTACAACTGGCCCCAGCAACGGTTTTCACGATGAAACGGGCGGGGGCATCGCGACCTGCGGCGGCTGCGGCAATCCGCCTTCAGATCGGGAGGGTAGCGGTTCGATACCGGCCCTGAACGGTACTTGAGCGTGAAATGCACGATGACCTGGCTCTTCATCTCTCTCCGTCGGTTCGCCCTCCTCCTGACACTGGCCCTGACCGTGGCGGGCGGCACGGTCTTCTTTCACGCGGTCGAGGGGTGGGGGTGGCTCGACAGCTACTTCTTCACCGTGGTCACCCTCTCGACGGTGGGATACGGCAGCCTTGTGCCGGTCACGTCGCTGGGGAAGGTGGGGGCCACGCTTTTGATCTTCATCGGCCTGGGCGTGTTCGCCGCGGCGGTGCAGCAGTTCGGCTCCTACACCGTCAAAAAGCGTGAGGAACATACCGAGCGGATTCTGGGGATGCTCGCCCAGCATCGCCATGAGGCGAATCGGGCGGGC
>CALGAS010000270.1 GCA_937959175.1 uncultured bacterium
CCAATAGCCTGCTGCGGGTCTTTCGGATCGGCGAGCGGAACAGGCGGGATCCCGGCGTCGGCGACGCGGCGGTGATTGAACCGCCCGCCATCGCCGCTCCCGCCGTCGTCGGCGGCGGCATCATGGGCGCGGGGATCGCAGCCAGCCATCTGCGGCGGGGTTTCGCCGTCCGTCTCGTCGACACCAATCCCGAGGTGCTGGCCGAGAACGTGCCGGGCATCCTCGACGAGGCCGCCTGGGATCGCGTCGCCAAGCGGAGCGATCCGGCCGCTGCCCTGGCCATGGCCGGTCGTCTGCAGACGGCCACCAGCCTGGCCGCCTTGGCCGGCAGCGATCTGGTGATCGAGAGCGTGCTCGAACGGACCGACCTCAAGCAGCAGGTGCTCGCCGACATCGAACGGGCGGTCGCTCCCGAGACGATCATCACCACCAACACCTCGACCAACCCGATCGCCAAGCTCGCCGAGGCCCTCGTCGACCCGAGCCGGTTCTGCGGGATGCACTTCTTCAATCCGGTTCGGCGGATGGTCCTCGTGGAGGTGATCCGCGGGCCGGCGACGAGTGACGCGACCGTGGCGGCGGTGGTCGCCCACGCCAAGCGACTCGGCAAATGCCCGGTCGTCGTCCGCGACAGCCCCGGCTTTCTCGTCAACCGGGTCTTGATGCCCTACCTCCACGAGGCGGTCGAGATGGTTCGCGAGGGTATCGAGCCGGCCCGAATCGATCGGCTCTCCCGTGCCTTCGGGATGCCGATGGGCCCGATCGAGCTCTACGACATGATCGGCCTCGACACCGCCTTCTACGCGGGGCTTGTGCTCTCGGCCGCCTACGGCGATCGGATCGAGGCGTCGCCGCTGATCCCGGCACTGGTCAAGGCGGGCCGGCTCGGCCGCAAGACCGGCAGCGGCTTCTATCGCTATCAGGGCACCGGCCCCCAGGCCAGGGTGGCTGCCACCGGCGACGAGGAGGTGGCCCGGATCGTTGCCCGCTACGAACTGCCTCCCCGAGAGACGAGCGACCGCGAGATCAGCGACCGTCTCTTCCTGCCGATGCTGCTCGAGGCTCTGCTCGTGCTCGATGAGGGGATCGTCCGCGACGGCCGCGACATCGACCTGGCGGTGATCCACGCCCTCGGCTTCCCGCCCTTCCGCGGCGGCCTCTTGGCCTGGGGCGACTCGCTCGGCGCCGCCGAGGTCGTGCGGCGGCTGGAGCCGCTGGCCGACCTCGGCCTGCGGATGCAGCCGCCTGAGCGGCTTCTGGCCCTGGCCCGCACGGGTGGGCATTTCACGGCCGAGTGACCGCTCAACTCCAGAGACAGCCGATGTCGATCCAGCCGCCCCATCGTGATCCCGCCGTCACCCCGGTCATCGTCGCCGCCTGCCGGACTGCCATCGGCCGGGCTCATCCGGAGAAGGGCGTGTTTCGGCAGGTCCGCGGCGATGAACTGGCCACCGCGGCGGTGCGGGCGGCCGTGGCCCGCAGCGGCGCCGATCCAGACTCGATCGAAGACGTCGTCCTCGGGGCGACCCAGCAGCGGGGGGAACTCGGCGGCAACGTCGCCCGCTGCGTCGGCCTGATGGCCGGGCTGCCCCTGGCCACCGCCGGCACGACGGTCAACCGCCTCTGCGGCTCGTCGCTGCAGGCGATCGCCCAGGCGGCCCATGCCGTGGCTGCCGGCGGGGCCGATGTCCAGGTGGTCGGCGGGGTCGAGCACATGCAACACCTCCCGATGGAGGCGGCGATCGACATCCATCCCCGGGTGCTCGCCCGCACCAGCCGCGGCATGCTCTCGATGGGGCTGACCGCCGAGCACCTGGCCGCGACCTGCGGCATCTCCCGCCAGGAGCAGGAGGCCTACGCGCTCGAGAGCCACCGCCGGGCGGCGGCGGCGACCGCCAGCGGGCTCTTCGAAGACGAGATCGTGCCGGTGCTCGGCCATGACGAGGCCGGCGGCATCCTCGAGGTCAGCCACGACCAGTCGATCCGGGCCGATGCCTCGCTCGAGGCGATGGCGGCGCTCGAGCCTGCCTTTCTGCCGAAGTTTGGCTCCGTCACGGCGGCCACCAGCGCACCCTTGAGCGACGGGGCGGCGGCGGCGGTGCTGATGTCGCAGGCCGAGGCGACCCGTCAGCGACTCGAGCCGCTGGCCCGGATCGTCGCCACGGCCGTCGTGGGCGTGCCGCCGGCTGCGATGGGAACCGGCCCGATCGTCGCCACCCGCCGACTGCTCTCCCGGCCGGCGGCCGCCGGGATCACACTTGCCGACATCGATCTGATCGAGCTCAACGAGGCCTTCGCCGCCCAGGCGATCCACTGCATCCGCGAGCTTCAGCTTGATCCGGCGAAGGTCAACGTCCGGGGCGGGTCACTGGCGATCGGCCATCCCCTCGGGGCCAGCGGAGCCCGGATCACCGCCACGCTCCTGCACGCACTTGCCGACTCGGGCGGCCGGCTCGGCCTGGCGACGATGTGCATCGGCCTCGGCCAGGGTATCGCGGTGCTCTTCGAGCGTATGGAGTGAACCCAGGGTGGAACCGGTCGGAGCGAGCAACCAAATGAATCCTCTCGATACCGAAACGGCCGAGACTGGTGCGTCTGCGACCGCCCGACGTCGTCTTTCGGCGGCATCGTCTGCTGCGGGTGAGCCTGCCGCGGTTGATTCGTTGGTTGGCCTGCTGGCGGCCCGGGCCGCCGTTTCGCCCGACCGGCCGGCGATCGTGGTGGCCGAGGATGAGACGGTGACGACCTGGACCTGGCTCGAGCTTGCGGCCGCCGCCCTGCGGGGGGCGGAGCACCTCGAGGCTGCCGGGCTTTGCCGTGGCGATCGGCTGGCCCACGTCGGCTCACACTCGGCCGAATGGTTTGTGATCGACCTGGCCTGCCTGCTCGCTGGCATCGTACACATGCCGCTCCACGCTGAGGCGGCCGCCGCCGACCATCGCGAGCAACTCGGCTGGCTCGAGCCGCGGGGCCTTGTGGCAAGCGGCTCGCTGCCGGGCGGCCGGCTTTCCGGCTGGGCTGCGGAAGGATCGGGGCGGGTGGCGGTCCTGCCTCCGGCCGGCGGCTGGCTCCAGGGCGATCGGCCGGACCGGCAGCTGGTGCAGGCGGCCCTGTCTGCTCGCAGTGACGCGACCGACCCCGACGCCTGCTGCACGATCGTGCTCTCCTCCGGCACGACCGGCCGGCCCCACGGCGTGCTCCACTCCCAGCGGACACTGCTGGCCAACACGTTGGCCGTGTCGGAGGTCTTCCTCGACGATCCCCGCGACGTCCGGCTCGCCTGGCTGCCGGCGAGCCATCTCTTGGCCCGGGTCGGCGACCTTTACACAGCGATCGAGCGGGGCGGCTGCCTCAACGTCGTCGCCGACCGCACCACGATTCTGCCCGCCTGCCAGGCGATGCCGCCGACAGTGATCCTCGGCGTGCCCGCCTTCTTCGAGCGGCTCGAGGCGGGGGTCCGGGCCGGTCGGATCCCCGATCTCGCGGCGGCCCTCGGAGGCGAGGTGCGGGTCTGCGTGTCGGGCGGGGCACCGCTGCGACAGCGGACAGCCGACTTCTTCGCGGCCCGCGGCGTCCCGCTGGTCGAGGGCTACGGCCTGGCCGAGGCGGGGCCCGTCGTGTCGCTCTCCAATCCCCGGATCAATCGGCCCGGTACGGTGGGGCCGCCGCTGGCCGGCGTGGAGCTCAGGCTCGACGAGCGACCGGAGAGCCGCGGGCAGCTGCTCGTCCAGACGCCCGCTCGGGCGCTGGCGGTCATTGATGCAGACGGGACGATGCCGCTTCCCGCGTGGCTGGAGACGGGCGATCTCGCCACACTCGCCGAGGTAGGCCACCTCCGGATCACCGGCCGGCTCAAGGATGTGGTCGTGCTTCCCAACGGCCAGAAGATTCCGCCGGCCGAGATCGAGCGGGCCCTCGCCGAGGACGAGGCGGTGGCCCAGGTTTGCGTCGTTGGCGACGGCCATCGCTGGCCGGTCGCCCTGATCGTGCCCGAGCCGGCGGTGATCCGGCGAGCGATCCGCCAACTCGGCCTCGTCGTCTTCAGTCGGGCCGGAGCCCTCCGGCATCCGCGGCTGCTCGCCTGGCTCGCCCGTCGCCTGGCCCGCCGGCAGGGACAGCTCCCGCGGGCCTGGCAGGTTCGCCGGCTGGCGCTCGTCGGCAGGGCCTTCGATGCTGCCCGCGGCGAGGCGACCGAGTCGCTCAAGCTCCGCCGCGATGTGATCGCTAGCCATTTTGCCGACGCCGTTGCAGGAGCCGAGGATCTCACTCCGCGGAGGCAAGTCGGGCAGCAGGCTGATGGGGGAATCCGTCCGGCGGTCTGGGTCGGTCAGGCGGGCGGCTTCGCGACGGCAGCCGAGCTGGCGGCAGCACCGCTGACCTCGGCGGTGGAAGCGGTGCTCGAGCGGGCGACCGCCGAGCTCAACCACCTTCGCGAGCACGGGAAACTCTACGACGAGCCGAGCGACCGGCGAGGCCCGCAGCCCCCGATCGACGACCCGCCGCCGCCACCGCGGGGGAAGTTCTCCGCCGCTGCCGAGACGGCCCTCGGCGAGACCGGCCTCTGGGGTCTGGCGGTGCCGACGGCCTCTGGGGGCAGTGGGGCCTCGATGCTCGAGGTGGCTCGGGCGATCACCGCGGTGGCCGCCAACGCGCCGGCCGTCGCCGGCACGCTCGCGGTCCATTCCTCGATCGGGGCGGTCTCGGCCGTAGCCGCCTTCGGCACGCCCGAGCAGCAGGCCCGTCACTTGCCGGGCCTGGCGGCCGGCCGGCCGCTCTCGATCTTCGCCGCCACCGAGCCCGACGCCGGCTGCGACCTCGGCCGTGTGCAGGCCACGCTCGAACGGCAGGGTGACCGGCTGCTGCTCTCGGGAACGAAGATGTTTATCACCGGGGCCCGGCACGGCCGGCTGGTCAAGGTGCTGGCGCGGCTCGACGACCGGCCGGCGGTCGTGCTCACCCGCCTGCCGGAGCGCGATACCGACACCTTTCGGCTGCGGCACTACCCGCTCCATCCACTCAAGCAGACCCACAACGCCGCCCTCGAGTTTGACCGATTCGAGGTTAGCGCGGCCGACCTGCTCGAACCACCAGCCGGCGACGCGATGGCGATCGTCTGGCATGGCCTCAACCGCGGCCGCACCACGCTCGCTGCCCAGGCCGCCGGCACGCTCCAGCTGCTCCTTTCCCATGCGGCGGCCTTTGCCCGCGAGCGTGAGACCTGGGGCCGGCCGATCGCCACGAGACAGCTTGTGCAAGGGCGACTCGGCCGGATCGCCGCGGCGGCCTTCGCCTGCGAGGCGGTCAGCCAGTGGGCTGCTGTTGCGGTCGATGCCGGCGGCGGCGAGTGGGAGGCGGTCATCGCCAAGGTGACCGCCAGCACCGCCGTCCGCGAGGCGGCAGTCGACGCCCTTGGAATCCACGGTGGCCGGGCTTTCCTCGTCGGTCATCCGCTCGGCGACGCCTGGCACGATCACTTCGCCGTCGGTGTCTACGAGGGGGAGAGCGATCTGCTCGGCCTGGCCCTGTTTCGCGGCCTCGCCAAGGGCCACCCGCTGGCGGCGCTAGCTCGGGACGGCGGGCGGCTGCAGCGGGCAGCTGCCTGGCTCGCGTGGCGGGCCGGCGGCTGGAGCCGCGGGTCGCACCGCGACGACGACGCGATTCTCGATCGCCGGCTGCGGGCCCACGCCCGCCGGAGCCGGCGGCGGTTGGCGGCGACGGCCCTCGAGATCGACCGGGCGATTCGGCGGCACGGCCGGGGGCTCGGCGAGCGGCAGCTGGAGATCGGCGAGATGGCGGGAGCGGTTCGCGGCCTGGCGTCGATGCTGGCCGTCGCCCACCATGCCGATGCCTCGGGCGATGAGGGGTCAGTGGCGGTGGCTGATGCCTGGTGCCGGTTGATGGCAGCCCGGGTGAGCGGCCACCGGCTCACGGCGGGCGATTTGCAGGCGATCGCGGCGGTCGGTGCCGGGGTGCGGTGAAACGGGGACTGGCTCCGAGCGAAGCGAGGTGCCTGTACCCGTTTCAGATCACGGTTGGTTGGTGGTGAACGCGAGGTGGGCGGGTTGGTGGTGAACGCGAGGTGGATCTCGGGAGCGGGATGGCCCAATGGCCCGCCGTCCGCACCGGCTCGCGCCGGTCGGCTTTTATGCGTCAACACGCACTCCGCACGGAATGCGGGCCCGCCCCGAGCCTGCGTGAGGCGAACCGCCCGCTATTCGCCGCGGACGAGGACCGGCCACCAGCTGCAGACGTACCAGGCCCGGGGCGTGGCCAGTTCCGCGAGCCGCTCGAGCGAGACGCGGGCCCCGGCCGACTGGCCGCCGAGGACCTCGTCGAGGAGGCCCTTGGGCCGCGAATACTTCACGACCCGGGCGGTCTCCCTGTCGAGCCCGGCGAGTTCAACGGCCCGGTCGACGGCGTCTTCGAGGAAGCCGATCCGATCGACGAGCCCCGCCTCCTTCGCCTGCTCGGCGGTGAAGATCTGGCCGGTCGCCACCGCGTCGATCGCCTCGTCGTCGAGCTTGGGCCGTCCCTCCTTCACAATCGCCTTGAAGCGGGCAAACATCCCGTCCACGAGGGATTGGAGCACCTTCCGCTCCTTTTCGGCCAGTTCCGGGGGCCGTTCCTTGGTCGGGCTGAGCATCTCCTTGAGCGGACCGCTGGCGATCGAGTCATCGCGGACATCGATTCGCTCGAGGGCGGCCGAGAGATCAAAGAAGGGAATGATCACGCCGATCGAGCCGGTCAGGGTCGTCGGCTCGGCGAAGATGCAATCGTCGCGGCCGCCGTTGGCCATGGCCACGTAGTAGCCGCCGCTGGCCGTCAGGCCTCCCATGCTCACCACGACCGGCAGTTCGCGGTCGGCGATCAGATCGCTGATCACGTGGTGGAGTTCGTCACTGCCGCTGACGGTGCCGCCGGGCGAATCGACCCGCAAGACGACCGCCTTGACGGCCTCGTCGTCGGCGATCGTGTCGAGCTGATGCCGGGCGAAGCCGTCGCCCCCCATGATCGCCCCGCGGATCGTGACGATCGCCACCTTGTCGGCAGCCAATCGGGAGAGGGAGTGATACTGTTCGAGCACCCGGGCATTGGTTTGGAAATACTGCGAGAAGGCCGCGGCACTGCCGAGGGCCCAGAGGAAGGAGAGGCCGGCGATGATCCAGGCCAGCCGGACGCTCCAGCGACTCCAGCCGCCAGGCTGCTCGAGGATCACGCGGGTGGGGGGCGGCTGGTCGGTCATCGGGCGATTCCATCGCGGCGGCGGGGGCAGCGGTGACGATCACCGCTCGCACGACAGTCTATCCCCGCGGACCGGTGGCGGCCGGTCTGCGGCTGCGGTTGCCCGTTTTCACGGCCGGCCGCTACCTTGAGCGATTCGCGGATCACCGCGAGTGACGATGGCCCGATAGCAAGAGGAGTCAAACAACGTGTTCGTCTGCGTCAGCACGGAATGCCTGCCCGACATGCCCCTGGCGGCCGCCATGGAGCGGCTTTCGGAACTGGAGTTCACCGCGGTTGAACTCGACGTGCATGCCGACGGCGGCCATCTCCAGCCCGCTGCCGTGGCGGCCGATCCGGAGGCGGCCGTCGCCGCCTGCAGCGACCTGCAGCGGCTCCGGCCGGTGGCGATCTCCTTCGCTGCTCCGGAGTCAGCGGAGGTCTACGACCACTTCCAGGCCTGTTGCCGGCTGGCCAAGTCGCTCGACGTCGTCACGATGGTGGTGGAGTCGTCGGAACTCGGCACGCCCTTCAACGGCGAGATCGAACGGCTTCGCAAGCTGGTGGGCATCGCCGCCGGCTACGGGGAGATCGTGGCGGTGCGGACCCAGGCCGATCGGATGACGCAAGACCCCGAGACCGTCGCATCGCTCTGCCGCAACGTGCCGGGGCTGGCCGTGACGCTCGATCCGAGCCACTTTATTTTCGGCCACAAGAAGCCGGCCAACTGGGAGCCGATCCTCCAGTATGTCGGCCATGTTCACCTGCGGGACACCAAGCCGGATGTCCCCCAGGTGCGGATCGGCCAGGGCAGCGTCGAGTACGGCAAGCTCGTGGCCCAGCTTCATCGGTTTGGCTACACGCGGGGCCTCTGTGCCCACATGCCGCCCCTGGAGGGCGTCGACCAGGTGGCCGAACTCCGCAAGATGCGGCTTCTGCTCGAGAGCCTGCTGTAGTCGAAGACTTGTGCCGCGATGAGGCTGCGGCAACGTCGTCGCTGCCTACCGCAGGGCGCTGCCGGTCGCCTCGGCACGGCTGGCCATTTCGGCGTAGTCCCGCGACCGCTGCTCGTCACCCTGCTCGGCGTACATCGTGGCCAGATTGCCGTAGGCGACGGCCAGAGCCCGCTCCTCGAGGTTGCCGGCATCGACGGCGGTGACCATCAGGTCGACGCCCCGCCGGCTCAGTTCGAGGGCGTCTTCACGCCGCTCCACCTGCCAGTAGGAGATCGCCATGCTGACGTACGACTCACCGAGCCGGCCGAGTTCTCCTTGGCGGGCAAAATAGTCGTTGTCGTCCCAGAGGGGCACGCCCCGATCGAACCAGGTAACGGCGGTGGCATGATCGCCACGCTGCAGGCTGTGGAGGATCCCGATGCGAAACATCAGATCGCCCATCTCCTTTCGCTCCCGGGGGGTGAGCTCCCGGTGCTCCGCGCCCCGCTCGAGGTAGGCGGCGGTCAGGGTGGCGTTGTCGAGCATGTCGGAAGCGTCGCCGCGAATCTGAGCGGCAGTGAGGGCGTCAGCCAGGCCCTGGCCCACCTCCCAGTCGACCTGCCGCCGCCGCCATGGGTCGGTGACGGTCTCTCCCATCCGGTCGCGGAGTTCGAGGAGCCGCTGCACCCAGGGGAGCGGCTCGATCGATTCGGTGGAGCCGGCCGCAACCGTCAGGGCGCCGCGGCAGAGCTGCAGCTCGAGCACCTGCCGCTCGCGGTCGCCGCCGTCGAACTCCTTGACGAGCGCTTCGCTGCGGACGATCCACTTGGGAATCACCCGGCTCTTCTGCTGCCAGGTGCCCTCGGCAATCGCCAGGGCCGTGCCGAGATGGGCGTCGAGCAGCATCTCCCGGACCGCCGCCTGCACCGCCTCGCCCCGCTTCGAGAGGAGGGGGGCGGCCGTGCGAATCGATTCGGTGAAATGCTCGACCGCCGCCCGATGATCGGGGGTCTTGCCCGCCAACGCCGCGCGACCGAGAAGCCGGGAAACCTGGGCCGCAGCCAGCGGTTGCTGGGGAGGACCGGCGGCGATCGCCTCGAGGATCGCCCGTGCCTCGGCCGGTCGATCGACGGCCAGCAGGACCTTGGCCTGCTTGAGCCGGGACCAGATGTTGTCCGGCTCCAGCCGGGTGGCGACTTCGGCCAACTCCAGGGCCTGTTCCCATTTGCCCTGGTTGTCAGCCATCGAGAGGAGCAGCCGATGCGCCCGAACATGCTCGGGGTCGATTTCCACGGCGTACTGCAGGTCGGCCAGGGCGTACGCCGAGCAGCTGTCGAGTTCACCTTCGGCCCGCAGCACAAAGGCATCGGCATCGAGCGGCTCGATCAGAATGGCCGTGGCCTGACGGGTGCCCGGCTCGAGACTCAGGATCACACCCCGCTCGGGATAGACCGCGCCGATCTCCGCGGCCTGCTCGTCGCGGACGGCGACGGTGCGGAGATCGGCGATCTCGAGCTGCCGGGCCAGATCCGTTACCGGCATCGGCTCAGCGAGCTTGATACTGATTGTGTCGACAACGTCGCCCTCGAAAGTCACCTCGACGAGGTCGAAGGGCTCGATCTCCCAGGTTGCGGCGGCGGCCGCCGCGTCGGCGACCGGCGTGCCAGGGCCCCAGGCCTCCTCGAGTTCCGCCCGGCTCGTCTGCCCGGGGAGGGCACCGCGAAAGCTCGCCGGATCGATCGAGAGCGTCGGCATCTCGTCGGGCGTCACGGCCACCGGCGCGGTCACCGAGGCGTGCTCCTGCGCGACCGGCTCGGGCTGAGCGGCGGCCGGAGCAGCCGGCTGGGGCTCGGCCTCGGGTTCGGTCGCGGGGAGAAGCGTTGCCGGCTTTGGGAGGGCGGCGACGCGTTCGCTGATCCAGCGACGGAAGGTTCCCGTCTGGGGAGCCTGCTGCGATGCGGGCCGCTCACCGGCCGTGCGGACGACCGGCGTGGCGACCGGCGACGGGGGCCGCGGATCGTTCCAGTCGGCGACCGGTGTCACGGCCCGGGATTCCGGTTCGCTGCCGACGGCCCGCACGACAGCCTGCTCGTCGGAGGCCACGTCAGCAGCCACCGGGCTGCCGGTTTCCGGAGCGGGCGTGCTCGTGGCCGATGGTGCGGAATCGTTGCGAAGTGACTCGATCCAACTCGGCAGCCGCATGGCCGGTTCAGCGGCAGCGGCGGTCGTGGTCGCGCCGCCCAGAAGGGCGATGACGGTCAGGGCCAGGATCGATCGTGATGTCGGGCACGGCTGCGTGGCCACGAGAGATCTCCTTGAACGGGCATGTCGAACGCCCGGCTTTCAATCCGGGGAGGCGGGAAGGTAGGGCCTCGCCCCACCCCCGTCCAGAGCAGCCCGCCTCCGGGTGATCCCACGAGCCAGCCTCGCTCCCAGTCGCATTGCCACCCACCCCCACGTTGCCCAAGTTCACGCCTCGTCCGGCGGTTTTGCGTCACGCAAGCTCGGGGTGAGCCCGGATTCCGTGTGTCCTTGGCTTGGAAAAGGGTACAGGCACCTCGCTTCGCTCGGAGCCAGTCCCCTGTTCCAGAGAAGCCCCCCGGCGCGAGCCGGGCGGGACTGCGGGCTGTTGGGCCTTCCCGGTCCCCGGAAGTCCGCCAAAATCCTCACCACACTTCGGCATAAAATGCCGACTCGTGCTGTTCCCGTGAGGTTGCCGTGCCCCGCTCTCCAGATCCCTCGAGTGCTCCGCCCACGACCGTCGTGGTTGGCGGGGGGCTGGCTGGACTGGCCGCGGCGGACCAGCTGCAGGCCGCCGGCATCGGCCGCGTAATCGTCGTCGAGCCGGCCGATCGCTGCGGCGGCGTGCTTGGCACCGCTCGGCGGGACGGCTGGCTCGTGGAACGATCGGCAGATTGTTTCCTCGCCGCTCGTCCCGAGGGCATGGAACTGGTGCAGCGGCTGGGGCTCGAGCGGGAACTGGTCGGTGTCGATCCCCGGGTCAGGCGGGCGCTTGTGTGGCACGACGGCCGGGCGGTGCCCGTGCCGAGGGGCTTTCGACTGCTGGCCCCGGGCCGCATCGACTCGATTCTCGCGTCGTCGCTCTTTTCGCCGGCCGGCCGGCTGCGGCTGCTGGCCGAGCGGACCGTGCCGGTGCGACGCGACGGCGAT
Source organism: uncultured bacterium (assembly GCA_937959175.1). GTDB lineage: Bacteria > Planctomycetota > Planctomycetia > Pirellulales > UBA1268 > QWPN01. The sequence continues at coordinate 11,328 of CALGAS010000270.1, forward strand.
GAGGAGTCCCTCGAGCAGTTCGCGGTTCGTCGGCTCGGCCGGGAGGCCTTTGAGCGGCTCGTCCAGCCGCTGGCCGCCGGTATCTGGACCGCCGATCCGGCCCGGCTGGGGATGGCGGCGGCCTGCCGGGAGTTTGCCGAGATGGAGCAAGCCCATGGCAGCCTCTGGGCCGGCGAGCGGGCCCGGCTGAAGAACGTGGCGGAGGAAGCGGGCACCGGAGCCCGGTACGGCCAGTTTGTGACCTTCGCCAACGGGATGCAGACCCTGCCCGATCGACTTGCCGAGGCGGTCTTCGGCCGCGGGGCGATCTGGGACAAGGGCCGAGCCGAGCGGCTGGCCCGCCACGACGGCCGTTGGCGGCTGACAGTCGCCGGCCGTGAGGACCGAGTCGAGTCGGTCGATGCCGACGCGATCGTGCTAGCAACGCCGGCTCCGGCGGCGGCAGTCCTGCTGGCGGGTGTCGATCCGGGGCTGGCGGCCGAGCTGGCCGGCATCGCCTACGCCGGATCGGTCATCGTCTCGCTCGGCTTTCGTCGCGAGGCGGTCACGCATCCGCTCGATGCCGCCGGCCTGGTCGTGCCGCGGATTGCCGGCCGGCGGGTGCTGGCCGTCAGTTTTTCTAGTTCGAAGTTTCCCGATCGGGCGCCGCCAGGCTGCGTCCTGCTGCGGGTCTTTCTCGGCGGGGCCCTCGATCCCGAAGCGGTCGGACTCGACGACGCGGCCTTGACGAGCCTGGCGCATCGGGACGCGGGCGACCTCCTCGGCATCAGCGGTGATCCCTTGCTTGTGCAGATCGACCGCTGGGATGCGGCGATGCCGCAGTATCACATCGGCCATGCCGAGCGAGTCGGCCGGATCGAGGCAGCCGTCAAGCGGCACCCAGGCCTCGCCCTGGCCGGCGGGGCCTATCGCGGGGTCGGCATCCCGCAGGTGATCGGTTCCGGCCGACACGCCGCCGAAGCGGTCCTGGCCACCGTCGGGGCAGCGCGAGCACAGTAGCCAAGGCCACTGCTCGGGGCTCGCCTGTTCAGCGGCCGCAGGTCCGCTGCAACGGGGGCGACGGTCGCTGCCACCCACCCCAGGCGACTGCTACTTCTTGCCCTTCTTGGCGTCGCCGTCGGCGTCGTCTTCCTTGGTCTTCTTCTTTTTCTTCATCGTGAGCTTGGGAACCCGAACCTTCGGCAGGCCGATCGGGCTCTGACCATCGATCCACCGCTCCTGCTCCTGAAGCTTGGCGATCCGTTCAGCGCGGGTGAAGACACAGCGAACGGCCGTGCCACCTTTCCGGACCCGCAGGCTTTTGTCCATCGACATTGGTCGTGCTCCTCACTCACGGCGGCACCTGCCGGACTGCGGCGGCGGCCAACCCTTAGAAAATACGTTGGGCCCGGGCCCGCTTCAAGGCCCCTGCGGCAGCGACGGATCAGAGCGTCACTTTGGCGATTGCCTGGAGAAAACGTTCCATGCTCTCGGGCCGGCCGGCCGGCTCGGCCGCCAGGCAGGAGGTGATCGCGGCTGCCAGCGGCTGTGGAATCTCTGGCCAGTGGGTTTCGATCGGGTCTGGCGGCGTGTCGTGGGCCAGGGCGGTGCTGCCGGTCTTGCCGCGGGGCCAGGGGGAGGCGAGGGTGCAGATCTCGTAGGCGGTCACGCCGAACGAAAAAACGTCGAGCCGCTTGTCGCCCTGTCGGCGGCGAACCACCTCAGGGGCCATGTAGTTGGGCGTGCCGATCCGGTTGCCGGGCTGGAGAAAGACCGGCTTGTCGGGCACGGTCAGGCCGAAGTCGAAGAGCACGAGTTTGCCGTCGGGGCGGAGGATGTAGTTCCGCGGGCAGATGTCACGGTGCACGAAGCCGGCGGCGTGCACGGTGGCGATTGCCGTTGCCGCTTGACGGACGAGATCAAGCCTCCGGGCCGGCGGGAGCGGCTTCTTCGCCGACAAGAGCGAGTGGAGCAGGCTGCCCTCGATGAACTCCTGGAGCACGAAGGGATCGCCCTCGTTCGATTGGCCCCACTCGAGGGTGCGGCCAATGTGCGGGCCGCTGATCTGGCTGCCGATCTCGCCCTCGCTCGGCTTGCCGAGCCCCTTGTAGCGGCCCTCAATCGGGGCGGCCTTGACCTGGTTGATGATCTTCAGCCCCCGGATCTCGCCGTCTTTAGTGTCGCGGACCTTGTAAAAGGACGACATCGTCCCGGAGTTGCTCTCCCGCAGCTTCTCAAAACGTTTCCAGAGATCGACCCGTTTGGTACCGCCACCCCCTAAGAGCCCCGAGAAAAAGTTGCTCAGCCCCATCGGTCACGCGCATCGCCTGGTGTCATCCGGATCGGGGCCGCTGCCCGTCAGCCGCCGCGTCCTGAACGCCCTGTAAGCGTACCGCAAGCGGGCGTCGGGCGGCAGCGGCTGGCACCAGCCACGATGCGGCTGATTGCGGACACCGCTTCCGACCAGCAATCAGGCCTGCTTGATCTTGTTCAGCTCGGCGTGGGCGGAGGCGAGTTCCTGCTCGAGGCGAGCGGGCTCAGCCGGATCATCGGGCTGCTGCTTCGCCGCCGCCAGCAGTTTCTGGAGCTTGGCGATCTTCTGCTGGAGCACGTCGATCCGTTTCTTCTGTTTCCTGTCCATCAGGCGTCTCCTCGGAGGCTGGTGATGCCGCGGGCCCGGTGCCCGGCTCGGCCGGGGGCGGGGCCGCTCGAGATGGACGGCCTCCCCGCGGGCCGGCGTCGTCGTCTGGATCTCCACCGCCCCCGCCGGCATTGGTCGCCTCGATGTCTTCGAGATAGGTCTTGGCGTACTGCCGGACGGGATCGGGCAGGTCGTTGGCTCCGGTGTGGAGGTTCCGCATCCAGCCCGAGATCAGCACGATCGCCACGCCCAGGCCGACGGTGACCGAGAGCCATTGTTTGCGGGCGTTGCGAATCCACTGCGTGCCGGCGCCGCGGCCGACCAGGCCGCTGGCCAGGTAGAAAACGATCATCGCCAGCAGGAACTTGATCCCGAAGAGGGCGTGGTAACCGGTCTGCCCCATCCAGTCCGGCCCCCAGAGCTCGGGAGCGGCTTTCACGCGGCGGATCATCAGGATGTAGTTGGTCAGTCCGCTGGCCAAAAGGAGCGTGATCGCGCCGATCACCCAGGGAAGCCAACGACGGCGGAGGCCGGCGTGGATCTTGTCGGCGGTCTCGCCGCCCAGCTCGTCGGCGGTGGGTACGACCGCAAAGCGGGAAAAAAGCAGCCCGCCGAGGGCCGTGATGGCGGCCAGGATATGAGCCCAGCGAAGGAGCACTGACAGCGGATCCATGAGGGGCAATCTCCCTGGAGGCGGCGGGGCCGGACAGGCCTACGCCGAATCCTAGCCGATTCCGGCCCGCTGCCTATCCCGGTGGCCGGCCGCTCCAGCAGAGCTTCGATTGCCCCTCCTGCGGCCACCGTCGTAGAGTGCGGTCGATGAACGAATCTGAGCCATTCGACCTGCCGGGCCAGCCGTTCCACGAGCGGTGGATGAGGCTCGCCCTCGAGGAAGCCCGCCTGGCCGCAGCCGAGGACGAGGTGCCGGTGGGGGCGATCGTGGTTGCAGGCAGCCGCGTCATTGGCAGCGGCCACAATCAGCGGGAGCAACTCGCCGACCCGACCGCCCACGCCGAGATGATCGCCATCACCCAGGCGGCCGCCAGCCTCGGTTCGTGGCGGCTGGAAGGCTGCACGCTCTACGTC
>CALGAS010000271.1 GCA_937959175.1 uncultured bacterium
GGGGGCGGGCTTGTAGCCTGCCCATTCCGCAGGTTGCAAACCTGCGGCCACGGGAGGCGAGACGCGTAACGGCCACGGGAGAGCCCCTGCGATTCTCTCGCTCACTCGCTCATAAAAGCCCCCCGGCGCGAGCCGGGGGGACGGCGGGCCGTTGGGCCATCCCAGTCCCTGGAAATCCCAACCAACGTTCACCACCAACCCGCCCAATCCGCGTTCACCGCTAGCCGATTCCCATACTTCATCGCGGTGGTGGGCTCAGAGGCTCACGCTTCCGTTGGCTGGAAACCTGCGGCCATGGGCCGGTATCGCAGAACGGCTGAGGGCAAGCGGCGTCAGCCGGAGGAGGGCTCGGGGAGAATCGGCTCGACCGTGGCGACGTGCAACAGCGGGCAGATGTCGAACTCGGTCGGGAGGCCATCGTCGTGAGCGTCGATCCCCACGAGCACGTCGTTCTTGAGAAGCCACGCCATCTCGGGGTGGCGAACGTCGTACGACTTGCCGCTGGACATGACGAGCCGAAATGGCTGAAAAGGCTGGCGTTTGAGGATTTTGCGAAAGGCTTCGGTGGTCATTGAAAGAGCTCCTGAACCGAGAACCAGAAAAGTGTACAGACGTTCATTATGTTGTCAAGGCCCGGCTGGTCGCCCGCGAAACGTGACCACCACCGGCTCGGCCTGGCTCGGCGGTGGAAGCGGCACGAGGATGAAGGTGTCGGTGACGACCGGCCGCCACTGCTCCCCGGTGACGAGTTCGATGTCCGCCAGCCGCCGCGGCAGGAACTGCACAATCGGGCGGCCGCCCCGCTGGGAGCCGTTGGTGTTGACCGGCGTGAACGACCGCGGCCCGTCGCGGGGCGTGATCGTGAGCGTGTAGACGCCGTCGGCCTCGGTGAGCGTCTGGTCGAACTGCAGCGGGCCCGGAGCCATTCGGGCCTCCCAGGCCGGGTCGCCGTAGAAGGCGAGGACGTCGCGATCGAAGGCGAGGCCCTTTTCTTCACGCTGGGTGGCGTCTGTTTCGAGCCGGTGGATCAGCGCCTGGCCGTTGGCGTGGAAGGCCTCGCAGAGCGTGAACCGGCCCGGCTGCTCGACGAAGTAGTCGAGGAGGCCCCAGCCGGCATAGCCGAACCAGGTCGGCACGGTGTAGCCGGCCATCTGACAGACGCCGACGGAGTTCATGAAGGCCAGGGCGAGGGCGTCGGGGCCGTCGATGTGGCCGGCGAGGCAGTTGCCCACCGGCAGCCAGACCTTGGGGTTTGCCGACTCGATCGGAATCTTCTGGCCGGTGGTGTCGAGCCCCCAGAGCTTGCCCGCTCTCGAGCGGAACGAGCCATTCCGGTAGCGGAAGCCGATCTGCCAGTCGCGTTCGGTGGCGTGGCCGCTGGTCACGAACAGATCGGTCAGCCCGTCGGAGAGCCGGGCGGCCAAGGCGGCGGTCGTGTCGTCGGGGCCCTCGAGTTGCTCCGCCTCGCCGCCGGCCTCTTTGCGGACCATCCGGTTTTTCTCGAGCTCGCAATACCACTCCCCCTCCACGACGCGATCCATCGCCAGTTCGGTGCCCGACGTGACCCGCCGGATCTCCAGGGGCTCAGCCGTCTTGGCGATGGCCAGGGCGTTGGCGGCATCGAAGCCGGTGAGGATGCCCCAGAGGGTGTCGGTGTAGGGGTCGTCGTCGAGCCGGCGGGTAAGCCGGTGGACCCGGGCAACGAACTCGCGGCCGGTCTCCTCCGGCCGGGCGACGAAGCAGGTGTGTCGCGGGAACACGTCAGCCAGCGGTGCGATCACCTCCTCCGGTGATTCCTTCCAGGCGATGACGACCGGCCCCCGATCGGCATGCTTGGCTTCGAGGGCGGCGACGACCGCCTGCCAGGCTGGCTGGGCACGGGTGGCCTCCGAGACCACGATCGCATAGCCGGGGGCGGGCTCGGCCGCAGCGGCCGGCAGTGCCACTGCAATCAGGCAGGCGGCAGGCAGCATTATGTGGCGGATCATGCAAAGGCCTCCTTGAGCATCGTCAGGCTTTTCGGAATCGCCTCGGCCGGGTCAGCCTTGCCTTCGAACTCGAGCGACACCCAGCCCTGGTAGCCGACCTCCCGGAGGATTTTGGCCACCCGGGAATAGTCGATCTCGAGCGTGTACCACTTGCCGCCGCCGTAATAGGTCTTGGCCTGGACGAGGCAGGCGTCGGGGGCGATCTGCTCCATCTGCGGATACATGTCGTCGAGGAAGTTGCCGGTGTCGAGGGTCGTCTTCAGCCAGGGGGAGTCGATCGCGTTGACGATCCGCATCACGCCGGCGGCCGTCCGGCCCAGGCCCCAGTGGTTTTCCAGGCCGAGCACGACGCCGCACTCCTCGGCCCGCGGCAGGCACTTTTCCAGCGAGTCGATCACCCAGCCGAAGCCCTCCTCGTCGGTATGGCCCGGCAGCCGGGGCTCGATGCCGCGGTTGGCCATCAGCTCGTCGAAGTTCTTGGAGGTTCCCCAGCGGCCGGTGTTGACCCGCATGGTCGGGATTCCCAGCCGGTAGGCGAGGTCGATTGAGTGGAGGGTCTTGTCGATGTTCTCCTGACGGACGGCCGGATCAGGGGAGACGAAGCCCTG
>CALGAS010000272.1 GCA_937959175.1 uncultured bacterium
CGCGAGCCGGGGGGACGGCGGGCCGTTGGGCATTCCCGGTGCCTGGGAATCCTCACCACCGCTCACCACCAGCACGCCCAAAACGCCTCCACAACCAAATACTCGCAGGAACTTGAACCGCGGGACAGCGGGCCGTTGGGCACTCCCGGTGCCTGGCAGCCCGCGTCGGTCGTGAACCGGTTTCGGACAAACCAGGCTCCTGGGGCGGTCAGGCTGGGGCGTCGCAGACCGTCTCGTGGAGCAGCCCCGCGGCGACGGCGATGTCAGCCACCCGGCTTTCCTCGCCGGGGTTGTGACTGATCCCGTCGCGACTGGCGACGAAGAGCATCACCGTCGGCACCAGCGGGGCGAGGATCGCCGCGTCATGCAGGGCGCCCGAGACCGCCTCGGCCAGGTCGGTGATGCCCTGCCGGGCGGCGGCCTGCCGGACCCGCTCGGCCAGCCCCGCGTCGAGGGCGACCGCCGGCTGGCTTTCGGTCAGTTCCAGTTCGAGGGCAAGCCCGCGGCAGGCGGCGATCGCGTCGAGCCCTTCGCGGATCTGCGCCTCGGCCTCGTCAAGCTCGCGGTCGGTCGGAGCCCGCAGGTCGATCGTGAAGCTCGCCGTGCTCGGGATCACGTTGACCGCATTGGGCCGCACCTCGAGCCGGCCGACCGTCGCCACCACCTGCGGGCCCACCCGCGCCGGGACCGCCTCGATCGCAGTGATCGCTTCGGCGGCCCCGGCCAGGGCGTCGCGGCGGTCGGTCATGCTCGTGGAGCCGGCGTGGTTGGCCTGGCCGGTGAGCGAGCCGCGAAACTGCCGGCGGCCGGCGATCGCCGTCACCAGCGCCAGCGGTCGGCCGCTCGCCCAGAGGGCCGGCCCCTGCTCGATGTGCACCTCGAGAAAGCCGGCATAGCGGCCCGGGTCGAGCCGGTCGGCGGCCAGGCGGTCGGCATCGGCGCCGTGGGGCCGGCCGGCCTCCCAGTAGGTCTCGCCGGCGGCGTTGCGAAGAGCCGCCAGCGTCGCGGCGTCGAGCGCGCCGGCCCAGCCGCGGCTGCCGAGCATGCCGAGGCCGAAGGTCGTGCCCTCCTCCTCAGCGAAGATGATCACCTCGAGCGGAATCGTCTGGCTCTCATCGGCCGCCGCCCGCAAGCACTCGATGCCAGCCAGGACGCCGGCCACCCCGTCGTAGTCGCCGCCATGGGGCACGCTGTCGAGATGTGAGCCGGCCAGCCAGACCGCCGCTTCGTCCGGCAGGCCCCGCGGCCGGATGTGGATATTGCCGGCGGCGTCGGTCCAGCTCCGGCAGCCGGCCCGCTCGGCCTCGGCCAGGCAGTGGTCGCAGGCCTGCCGCCAGGCGGCCGAGAAGGTCGGCCGGCTCGCCCCGGCCCCCGGCGAGTGCGTGCAGCGGGCGATCGCGGCGAAGTCTCGCGCCAGCCGCTCGGCGTTGACGGGCATTGCGGCACCTCTTTGCGGTCAGTCAGGGTCGGTTGGCAGTCGCATTGCCCGGCCCGGGGTTGCGTGTGCCGCGTCGCCCAGACGTTCGCTGCGGCCATCCCGGCCTTCGCTCTCTCCATGCTGGCCACGCTCTGGCCATCCCTGGCGTCGCTCGCCAGCAAGGCCGGCTCCCCGGCACAGGCAACCCCACGCAACGCCGCCATTCACCGGTCGAACTCCTCCCGCCAGCGGCGGCCGGTCTCCTCCATCTCGCTGGCGGCGGCGGTGCGGCGGAGGCGGTGGAGCGTCGGCATCCCGAGGGCCCACTCCTGCATCCAGTCGCGGGCGAACTGCCCCGCCTCGGTCTCGCGGAAGATCTCCCGGACCGCCTCGGCGTCGATCACCCGCGGCCCGCGGGTCCGGATCGCAAACTCGGCCGTCCGGCTGCAGCGGCGGCTGACATATTCCTCGATCCCGACCTCGTCCATCACGTCGATCACGCTGCGGAGCGAGCGGATCGCCTTGGCGTAGGCGAAGCTGGGGGGATAGCCGGCCTCGACCATCGTCTGGAAGCAGAGCTTCATCAGCTGGATCGTGCCGCCGTAGAGAATCTGCTCCTCGAAGTTGTCGCCCTCGGTCTCGTGCTGAAACGACAGTTCGACGACGCCGGCCCGGGTGCTGCCGACCGCCTTGGCGATCGCCAGCACGATCTCGCGGGCGTTACTGGTGGCGTCATGATCGACCGCCACGCAGCCGTAGATCCCCTCGCCGGCGAGGTACTTGCTGCGGACGAGATGCCCAGGGGCGTTGGGCACGAAGAGCACGCTGTTGACCTCCGGCGGCGGCTGGATCGCCCCGTAGAGGACGTTGAAGCCGTGGCAGAAGCAGAGCGTCTTGCCGGGGCTGAGGTGGGGGGCGATCTCGGATTTGTAGATCGGGGGCTGGGCCGGATCGGCCAGCTCGATCAGGAGGATCTCGGCCCGCTTCGTCGCCTCGGCGATCGACATCGCCTCGAAGCCGTCGGCCTCGGCCTGGGCCCGGCTGGGCGATTCGGCCGCCGAGCGGGTGCCGACGATCACCTCCACGCCGCTGTCGCGGGCGTTGGCCGCCTGGGCCTTGCCCTGGATGCCGTAGCCGATCACCGCGACCAGCTTGCCCTCCAGCGGCGCAAGGTCGACGTCGGCATCGCGGTAGATCTTCTCGGCGGGACGGGATTCCATGTGGCTCTCCGGCGGCGGGGCTGGGTCAGGCGGGGGGCACGTCGCGGTTGACATTCTTGTAATAGATGTAGCGGGCCGGTGTCGGGCCGGTGGCGTAGAACGACTGGGGCACGTAGGGGCCCATCCAGATGAAGTCGTCGGTATCGACCTCCATCCAGGCGTCGTCGAGGTAGTAGAGCCCCTTGCCCTGGAGCACGAGCAGACCGTGCTCCATCACGTGGGTCTCGACGACCGGCAGGCCGTGGCCGGGCGAGAAGGTGAAGATGTTCATCGCCAGGTCGTGGGCGGGGGTGTCAGGAATGAGCGACTGAAGTAGCGCCCCCTCATCGCCGAGGTAGACCTCCGCCGGCACGTCGGCTTCCCGGCTCACCAGCAGCCCGGGGGCGGGGCCGCCCGGGAGCGGCTCGTAGGTCTTGCGGAGCACCAGGAGCGAGGTCGCCTCGGCCGCTGTCAGTTCGAAGCCGGCCGTCGCCGGCACCAGCGCGAAGTCGCCGGCCGCGAGGGCCTCGGGTTTGCCCCCGTCGACTGAGAGCCCAGCTTGCCCGGAGCGGATGTAAAGAAAGGTCTCGGTGCGTCCGTCCGCGGCGTAGCCTCCCGCCTGGCCAGCGGCGAGATCGACGAGGCTCTCGACAAAGCCCGCCCCGAGGGCCGGCGAGGCGAGCACCCGGGCGGCGGCTTCGGGCCAGGCCGGCAGCCGCGAGGGGGGATAGCCCTCGAGCGGAAAGAGGGCGTATCGCTGGCGGACGCGGGCCCGGGAGTGGAGGAGTTCGTGGGGGGCTCGCATCGGGTCGCCTGCCGGAGAATGGGGCTGGGAAAGGTGCACAGTACCCGATCCTGTTCGGTAACGCGATTGCTCCCGAGGAGCCGGTCGGCAGCTGTGGCCGCAGGTGTGCAACTTGCGGATCGGGCAGGCTGCAAGCCCGCCCCCACGGGTTGACGTGCCTGCAGGCCTTGATTTTTGGGGCCGCCGAATACTTGACAGCCCGGCCGCCGATAAATAATGTACTTGTGTACACTCACTAGTCGGCCTCCCGACGCCGCCGACATTCCCCCGGGAAAACACCCGCCCCAGCAGATCGAGCCATGGTGACGCTTCACCCCCAATCCATCGACTTCAAAGCCCCCGGCCAGGCGACTGCGGCCCTCACCCCATCCGCTCTCTCATCCGCCCTCCCGGCCGGCCTGCTGCGGTCCGGCCTGGTCAGCGGTGGCCAGCTGCAGAGCCAGCGGGAAGGGCGGGAGCCGGTCGCCAGCGGCTTCACGGCGATCGATGCCCTGCTGCCGGGCGGTGGCCTGCGGCGGGGCAGCCTCATTGAATGGCTTGCCGGCGAGGCCGCCTTGGCAGACGGTGCCACAAGTAGCCCGACGAGAACCACGGCAGCCGGCAGCGCAACCGACAAGGCGACTGCCGGCAGCCACGCGGCTGCCGGTATCACCGGCGGTGCCGGGGCGGTGTCGCTCGCCGTCGCCGTGGCCTGCCGGCTGGCGGCGGCCCCGACCGGCCCGCGCACGATCGTGGTCGTCGATCGCGGCGGCTGGTTTCATCCGCCGGCCGTGATGCCGTGGCTTGGCGATTCCCTGCAACTCGTCGTCGCTCGGCCCTCCCATGACGACGATGAGATCTGGGCGATCGACCAGGCGCTTCGCTGCCAGGGCGTGGCCGCGGTGGTGGCCTGGCCGCGGGGCCTGGCAGGCCGCGGGGCCTGGGAGTTGCACCGGCCGGTACCGGCGGGCGGGCTACGCGGCCCCAAGCCGGAGTCGCATCGGCCGGGCTCGGCCTGGACGATCGCCATGCGCCGCTGGCAGCTTGCCGCACGGGCAAGCGGTGCGATCGGCCTGCTCGTCCGGCCGGCGGCGGCGGCCCGCGAGCCCTCCTGGGCCGAGGCACGGCTCGCCGTCTCCCCGCTGCCCGGCGGCACGCTCCTCGCGCGGCGGCTGCGGCTTGCCAAAGTCGGCGGCAGTTGGAGCGGCAGCCTCGACGGCAAGGCTACGGAAATGGTTCTCGATCTTGCCCGGGGCTGCGAGGGCCGGCTGCCGCCGGAGCCGGCCCGTGGCCTCGGGCCGCCGCATCGGGAGGCCGCCGCCGACTGGTCGATCGACATCCGGGAAGGAGGGCTCGCATGCCGCGCGTCATGACGATCTGGCTGCCGCGGTGGCCGGTGCAGCGGCGGCTCATCGAGCGGCCCGAGTGGCGGAAGAGGCCGGTCTTTGTCTGCCGCCGGGAAGCCCGGGGGCTTATGACGGTGGCCTCGTGGGCCTGGGTCGAGCCGCCCAAGCGGCGGCGGGCGGCGATCCAGCCGGGGATGCCGCTGGCCGAAGCGATGGCTGTCTTGGCATTGGCTTACGGCTCCCAGGCCTGCCACGCCGCCGAAGTCGATCCCGACGACCAGTCTGCCGATGTCGCTGCCCTCGAGCAGCTCGCCCGAATGTGCCGGCGGTTTGCGCCGGTGGTGGGCATTGAGACGATGCCCCGGCAGGCGGGCAGCCGGTCGCCTGGCACGGCGGCCGGGATGACCGCCGCAGCGGAATGCCTGCACCTCGACGTCACAGCGACAGCTGGCTTCTTCGGCGGCGAGGCGGCCCTCGCCCGCACGGCCGCCTGGACACTCGCCGCCCGGGGCCTGCACGCCCGCACCGCCATTGCCGACACACCGGCCGCCGCCTGGGCCGCCGCCCACCACACGAATCTCGTGGCCCAGGCCGAGCCCCGCCACGATGTAGCCGCTGCGGCCGATTCCGCTGCGACAGCCTTCCGCCTGCAGGCCAGCCGTGGACACCGTCGCTGGGCGGTCGTCCCGCCTGGATCGCAACGACTCGCCCGGGGCGAGCGGGCCGTGCTTGCCGACCTGCCCCTTTCGGCCCTTCGGCTGGAGCAGGCCGCCATTGACATGCTCCAGGAAGTCGGCGTCGACACGATCGGCGGCCTGCTGCGGCTGCCGGCCAAAAGCCTCGCAGCGCGGTTCCCAGACAGCGTCTCCCGCCGGCTGGCCGAGTTGTCCGGCAGCCGGCCCGAGCCGATCGTGCCCCCTGGCGGCGAGGCGTTGCCCCAGGCCAGCCACGACTTCGACCTCCCGCTCTCGCTGGCCTCGGTCGACGAAGCCCGCCTTGCCGACCTCCTCGAAGGCCTCGTGGAGCAATGCACCGCGTCGCTGGCTGCCCGGGGCGAGGGCATCGTCTCGCTCCAGATGCGGCTCGAGCCGGCTGTCACAGGCATGGCCGCTCCCGCTCGCCGGGCCGCCCCCACGGTGATCGAGGTGGGCCTCTTTCGGCCGAGCGTCTCGGCGAAGCATCTGGTCGATCTCCTGCGGCTGCGAATGAGCCGCGCAGCGCTGCCACAGGAGATCGAGGCGATCACGATCGAAGTCGTGGCGAGCGGTCCGGTCGAATGCCGGCAGCGGCCGCTGTTTGACCTCGCCCAGCCTGATGCCGGCCGAGCAGCCACCGCGTCGCAGGCAGCCGAGGTCGGCCTGCTGCTCGATCGGCTCGCCGGCCGTCTCGGCCGGCCGGCTGTGTTTGAGCCACGGCCCGTCGCCGATGCCCAGCCCGAACACGCCTGGATCGCGGCCCCTCCCGGCTCGGCATCAGCCCCACCCGCCACCGCCGGCCGGAGCGGTGAGAAATCTGCTCGAGCATCCCGTCGGCGGCCGATCCCGACTGCCGCGAATCGGCGGCAGCCCGCCGCCGCGGGCCGGCGGCCGATCTGGATGCCACCGCGGCCGGTGCCGCTCGAGCCTTTGCAGGCCGGCATGATCTCGGTCGCTCCCGACGGGCCGCCGGCGCGATTTCGCCTCGGCGGGGTGGTGCACCGCATCAGGCAGGCCCACGGCCCCGAGCGAATCGAAACAGCCTGGTGGCGGGGGCCGACGGTTCGCCGCGACTACTACGTGGTGGAGACGGAGTCAGGAGCGAGGTTCTGGCTCTTCCGCCGCCTCGGCCGCCTGCCCCGAGGCTCGCGTGGCAGCACCTGGTATCTCCACGGCGTCTTTGCCTGAACACGAAGACCGCATGAACGACACACCATGATCCCACTGACAGCAAGCCAGCACCAAGCGAGCGAAGGGCAAACATGGAACGAGGTCCGCGAGGGGTTGCCCGTGCCGTGGAGCCGGCGTTGCTGGCGAGTGAAGGC
>CALGAS010000273.1 GCA_937959175.1 uncultured bacterium
ACTCTTGAGCACGCCATACAGCCCGTAGTAGTCGAGTGTGGGGATCGGCTCGAGCTTGTGGTCGTGGCAGCGGGCGCAGCTGACTGAGAGGCCGAGCAGGCCCCGCGTGATCACGTCGATCCGGTCGTCGATCACGTCGTCATCGATCCGCGCATTGGGCCGGCGGCCCACGGTCATGAAGCCGAGCGCGGCCAAGTCGCGGTTGTCGTCAGCCGTTACCCGGACAAGGTCGGCAGCAAGCTGAGCGGTCACAAACTGGTCGAACGGCAGGTCGTCGTTGATCACCTGCACACACCAATCGCGATAGGTCCAGGCATAGGGATAGGGGTTCTCGGCACCGCCGGCCCTGCCCATGCTGTCGGCGTAGCGGGCCACATCGAGCCAGTGCCTCGCCCACCGTTCGCCATAGTGCGGGCTGGCCAGCAGCGTGTCGACGGCCGACTCGAAGGCGGCGGGTGACGGATTGCCGGCGAACGCCTCGACTTCATCGACGGTGGGCGGCAGCCCCGTCAGATCGAGGGCAGCCCGCCGCAGCAGCGTGCGGCCGTCGGCCCGCGGCGACATCGACCAGCCCTTGGCCTCGAGGGCTGACTGGATAAAGGCATCGATCGGATTCCGAACCAGGTCGGCAGCCTTGACCGCCGGCGGCTGCGGGTTGGCAATCGGCTGAAACGCCCAGTGATCATCCGCCTGCTCAAAGAGTCGCTCAAGCGGCGACAATGCTCCGCCTTCCGTCCGCGGGTCGGCTGCCCCGGTTTCGATCCATTTCACCAGGTCGGCGATCTCGCTCTCCGAGAGCGGGTCGTCGGGTGGCATCGCCTCCAAACCCTTCTCACCCCGCACGGCATGGATGAGCCGGCTTTCTTCCGGCTTGCCCGGCACCACCACAAGCCCCCCAACGCCGCCGCGACGGAGTGCCGCGGCGGAGTCAAGCTGGAGCCCACCGCTGGCCTCCTCGGCATGGCAGTCGATGCAGCGATCGATGAGCAGGGGGCGAATCTTCTTCTCAAAAAAATCGTTCTGCTCGGGCGTGATTGCCGCCTCGGCTGCGACCGCGGTGTCGCCTGCCGCCGCAGCGACTGCCAACGAAACACAGAGCAAAAGACAGAGCCTAAAGCGGTGTCTGCTCATCACTGATCCCCCGTCTGGCTTATGCAAACCACGATTCGATCACCCTACCATGCACGTCGGTGAGCCGGAAATCTCGCCCGGAGTGGCGAAACGTGAGCTGCGTGTGGTCGAGGCCGAGGGCGTAGAGGATGGTGGCGTGAAGGTCATGAACATCGAGCGGGTTTTCCACCGCGATCGCCCCGAAATCGTCCGAGGCTCCGTACACCTGCCCGCCCTTGATGCCGCCGCCCGCCAGCAGGATCGTGAACGTGCCGGCGTTGTGATCGCGGCCCGGTGCCTTCTTCGCCTTGGGGTCGCCGTTGTTGTCGGTGGTGGGCGTGCGGCCAAACTCACCCGCCCACACGACCAGCGTCTCATCGAGCATGTCGCGGGCCTTGAGATCCTTGATCAGGGCGGCGAGGGGCTGGTCCCCGGCTTGGCAGAGATCGCGATGACGGTTGTCGTTGTCGTCGTGTGTATCCCATCCATTGTGGTACAGCTGCACGAACCGTACGCCCCGCTCGACGAGCCGACGAGCCAGCATGCACTGCCGTCCCATGAAGGTCTCGCCGTAGAGCCGGTGAACGCTGATCGGTTCTCGAGAGAGGTCGAAGGCGTCGCGGGCTTCTACTTGCATGCGGAAGGCCGTCTCAAACTGGCTGATCCGACCCTCGAGGAACGCGTCGGCGCCGTTACGGGTGGAAAACTCCCGGTGGAGCCGGTCGACCAACTCGATCTGCCGCCGTTGCTCTCCCAGCGACGTGGTGCCACTGCGCAGGTTTTGGATGAGCCGCGCCGGATCGAGCCGGCCGGTCTCGATGCCGCGGGTGGCGATGCCAGTGCCAGCGGTCGAGGTTGGCAGAAACGCACTGCCGAAGCCGCGGTCACCACCGGCGGCCCGGCCGTCGGGAGAGAGGTGCACAAACGCTGGCAGGTTGGCATTCTCCGAACCCAGGCCATACACACACCAGGCACCGACGCTCGGCCGGGCGAGGGCAGCCTCGCCCGTGTTCATGATCAGCTGTGCCAGTTCATGCACGCTGTTTTTCGCAGTTATGCTGCGAACGACGCAGATATCGTCAATCACGCCCGCCACGTGCGGCATCAGTTCGCTCACCTCGATGCCCGACTGCCCGTGCTTCGCAAACGTGAACGGGCTGCCCATCAGCTTGCCGGAGAGACGGCCCATCCCCTTGGCCGCCTCGGGCGCCTTGGCGAGGTAGTCCTTCGTCACCTCCTCAATCGGCCGGTTGTGGTATTCGTTGAGTTTCGGCTTGGGGTCGAACGTATCGACCTGCGAAGCTCCGCCGGCTGTGAAGATATGGATCACATGCTTGGCCCGCCGCCGCGGCAATGCGGCCGGCGTCGGGGTGATGGCGGATTCCGCCAGACCGGCGTCAGCCAGGAGCGTGGCCAAGCCGAGGCTCCCAAGCCCGAGGCCGGTCCGGGCGAGCATCTGGCGGCGGCTGGTCGAAACGGTCCACTGCTGGCAATCGGGCATGGGCTGATTCCTCGCGGGCACGATGTCGCGTTTGAGATCTATCGTGTCAAATAATACGTCAGCACGAGGCCTCCGTTACGAGTTGCACACATTTCGCAACCGGTGACCAAAAATCGAAACTGGCTACGAGCGATGCCGTCGCTGAGGAGCCCACAGCGCATGCCGGGTCATCACCTGCAGAACGACGCGTTTTCCCGCCGCCGGGCCATCGGCCAGCTTGGCCTCGGCCTGGGTGGCATCGGCTTCGCTGCGGCATGTCTCGATGCGGGTCTCTGCGTTGCTGAGCCGCCGGCGTTGGCCTCGGCTGCACGGCCACCGCACTTCACGCCCCAGGCCCGCCGCGTGATTCAGATCTTTGCCGAGGGCGGGCCGTCACACATCGACACGCTCGACCCGAAGCCGAAGCTGGCGGAGCATCACGGCCGGCTTGTGGAAGATGTGCTGCCGGCCTTTGAGACCGCCCCACCCGAATTGGCAACCGCGATGGGGCGGCTTCGCGGCCGCATCCAACGCAGCGGCTTCAGGTTTTCGCGGCATGGAGAATCTGGCATCGAGCTGAGCGAACTGCTGCCGCAGCTCGGCACCGTCGCCGATGAACTGTGCGTGATCCGCTCGATGACCACGACGAGCAGCCAGCACCCGCAGGCGCAGCTGTTGTTCGCGACGGGCCAGCAGCGGGGAGCCGCCCCCAGCCTCGGCTCGTGGTGTGTCTACGGGTTGGGCACCGACAACGCCAACC
>CALGAS010000274.1 GCA_937959175.1 uncultured bacterium
AAGGGGACTGGCTCCGAGCGAAGCGAGGTGCCTGTACCCTTTTCCAACTCGAGGATGCGCGGGTTCGATGAGGGTCGCGCGGGCGGGTCGGCTCTCGGCCGCGTGCCAGCTACGACATCAGATCCGGGATCACGCGGGCGTGCTCGACGCCGGTGAGCTTTTGGTCGAGGCCCTGGTAGCGGTAGGTGAACCGCTCGTGGTCGAAGCCGAGGAGGTTGAGGGCCGTGGCGTGGAAGTCGCGGATGTGAACCGGGTCCTTGACGATGTTGTAGGAGAAGTCGTCGGTTTCGCCGTAGATCTGGCCGCCCCGAGCCCCGCCGCCAGCCATCCACATCGTGAAGCAGCGGGGGTGATGGTCGCGGCCGTAGTTCTGCTTGGAAAGGCCCCCCTGCGAGTAGACCGTGCGGCCAAACTCGCCCCCCCAGATCACGAGCGTCTCATCCAAGAGGCCGCGGTTCTTCAGGTCGGTGATCAGGCCGTAGGTGGGCTGATCGATGTCGTTGCAGCCGTTCTTGAGGCGGCCGACGACGTTGGAGTGGGTGTCCCAGTGATTGAGATAGATCTGCACGAACCGCACGCCCCGCTCCACCATCCGGCGGGCCATCAAGACGCTGTTGGCAAACGAGCCGGGCTTGGTCACCTGCGGGCCGTAGAGGCCGAGCGTCGCCTGACTCTCGCTGGCGATGTCGGTCAGTTCCGGCACGCTCGACTGCATTCGGAAGGCCATCTCATACTGGGCGATCCGGGTTCGGGTCTCGGGGTCGCCGATCGCGGCGGCTGTTCTTTCGTTGAGGGCCTGGATGCCGTCGAGCGTCCTGCGGCGGATTGCCGCCGGCACGCCGGGGGGATTGTTGAGGTAGAGGATCGGGTCGCCGGCGGAGCGGAAGCTGACGCCCGAGTATTCGCCGGGCAGGAAGCCGCTCGACCAGAGCCGGGCCCCGATCGCCTGGGCCTGCTCCACGACCGTCGAGCGGGCCACCAGCACGACGAAGGTGGGCAGGTCGTTGTTGAGCGAGCCCAGGCCGTAGCTGGTCCAGGCACCGAGGCAGGGCCGGCCGGTGATCTGGTTGCCGGTCTGCATGTAGGTGATCGCCGGCTCGTGGTTGATCGCCTCGGTGTGCATCGAGCGGATGAAGCAGAGGTCGTCGGCTACCTTGCCCGTCCAAGGCAACAACTCGCACATCCACATCCCGCACTGGCCCTGGCGGGCAAACTTGAAGACCGATGGAGCGATCGGAAACCGGCTCTGGCCCGAGGTCATCGTGGTCAGCCGCTGGCCGTTGCGGACGCTCTCGGGCAGGTCCTTGTCGTACCAGGCGTCCATCTGCGGCTTGTAGTCGAACATGTCCTGCTGCGGCGGGCCGCCGACCATGTGCAGGTAGATGACATGCTTGGCCTTGGGGGCGAAGTGGGGGCCGACCGCGCCGGGCACCCGGGCCACCCCGTCGGCCGGCGAGAGGCTCGTTGCCCGGGCGGCGGCTCCGGGCAGGAGGGAGGCCAGGGCGGCTCCGCCGAGCAGATGGCTGCCCGACTCGAAGAACCGGCGGCGGGTGAGGTTGAGGCCGAGTTCGGCCAGCGGCGACGGAAGCGGATTCAACGGACAAATCTCCAACGGGAGAAAAAAAGGGGACATCCCCCTTTTCTGAGACAGAAATCCCTTCGCACAGGAGCGGGTGAGAAAAGGGGGATGTCCCCTTTTTTATTTGCAGAGCACCTCGTCGAGGTTCATGAGCTGGTTGACGAGCATCGTCCAGGCGGCCAGCTGCGGTAGGTCGGCGGCCCGGGGCGGCGATGCACCGACGGCCACGAGGTCGGCGGCATCGCTTGGATGAAGCGAGTAATAGGCCGAGAGATCGGCCAGGGAGGCCGCGGCGATCGCCTGCTCGTCGGACTGAAGCGGCCGGGCCATGAGCCGGCGGGCGATGAAGTCGATTCGGGCGGCCTCGTCGTCAGGCTGCCCGAGGGCGAGGTCGGCGAGGGCCCGGGCGGCCTCGACAAACTGCGGGTCGTTGAGCGTGACGAGCGCCTGGAGGGGCGTGTTGGTCCGCTCGCGGGTGACCGTGCAGATCTCGCGGGAGGGGGCGTTGAAGATGTCGAGCGAGGTCGGCGGGGCCGACCGCTTCCAGAACCAGTACATGCTGCGGCGGTAGAGATCCTCGCCCTTGCCGGGGACGTATTTCTTGGTGTTGCTCTCCGGCATCGCGACGGCCGCCCAGACGCCCGGCGGCTGATACGGCTTGACGCTCGGGCCGCCGAGTTTCTCAACCAGCAGGCCGCTGGCGGCCAACGCCTGATCGCGGACCATTTCGGCGTCCATTCGGAAGCGGGGCCCGCGGGAGAGGAGCCGGTTGTCGCGATCGGCCGCGATCTTCTCGGGCGTGACGGTGGTGGCCTGCCGGTAGGCGGCGCTTGTGAGCATCTGGCGGAAGAGCCGCTTGACGTCCCAGCCGTGCTCCCGGAAATCGACCGCCAGCCAGTCGAGCAGCGCCGGGTGGCTGGGCAGCTCACCGGTGATTCCGAAGTCGCCGGCGGTGCGGACCAGGCCCGTGCCAAAGACCTCCTGCCAGAAGCGGTTAACGGTCACGCGGGCGGTGAGCGGGTGCTCGGGGAGCAGGAGCCACTTGGCCAGGCCGAGCCGGTTGCGGGGCAGGTGGTCGGGGAAGGCAGGCAGCACTTCGGGCGTGCCGGCAGTGACCTGCTCCTTCCGCTTGTCGTATTCCCCGCGGTCGAGGATGAAGGCGGTGGGGGTGCCCGGCTTCTCGTTCATCACGTGGGCGATCGTGCCCCGGGCCTTGATCGCGGCGATCTCTCCCTCGATGCCGGTGAGCGTCTTGGTGGCCACGATGAAGGCGTCGTCGAGCGTGCCCAGCCACCAGTCGTAGAGGCCGCCGGCCGCCGCCGCGCGCTTTTCCGGTGGCAGTTTGACAAGTTCGGCGAGCGTGTCGGCCTGGGAGACGCCCCCCACTTCGGCCTCCGAGAGGGCCCGGCCCAGGATCGTGAGCTCCGCCAGGCCCACCCCGTACGCGGCGTCGCCGGGCGTGCGGCTGCCGACGGTGAGCGGGACGGTTGT
The DNA here is from genome assembly GCA_937959175.1 of uncultured bacterium. Lineage (GTDB taxonomy): Bacteria > Planctomycetota > Planctomycetia > Pirellulales > UBA1268 > QWPN01. Next base: position 3,071 of record CALGAS010000274.1, read on the forward strand.
CCGCACCGTGTTCCGCTTGAAGCGGTTGTTTTCGACCTTCAGCTTCTGGGGCTTGCCGTCGTAGTAGATCTTCACGCCTGCGGGTGAGCCGCTGCCGTCGTAGGTGAGCGTCACGAAGGTCCAGGCATCGGCCGGCATCTGGGCCTCGGCCGCCACCTTGAGGGCGTCCTCCGGCCAGTCGTGGATCAGGTGCATCGCGGCCCGCCGGCGCTGCACCCAGAGATCCCAGCCGCGAAACTCATTTTTCATGTCCATCCGGGCCACCACCGCGTAGGCGGTGTCGTTGGACGGCGGCTTGACCCAGCAGGAGACGGTGAAGGGCTGATCGTGCTCGAAGTCGCCTGCGGTGGCGACCTGGAGCGCCGTGCCGGAGAGGGTCACCGCCGGCCGATCTTCCGGCCCCGCCTGCCAGGCCGCCTTTTTCGAGAGGGGCAGGTCGGTCTCCTTGCCGAGCAGGTTGATATGCGTCGCGCTGCCCTCGCCTTCGGCAAACGGCAGGGAAACCAGCGGGGTATCGGGCGGGAGGGCCGCCTGAATCGAATCGGGTGTGAGCCCGGCCAGAAAGGCCTCGAAGGCAGGCCTGGCGCCGGCCCGCCGCTCGGCGACGGTCCGCTTCGCCGCCGGCAGGGCTCGCTTGAGTTCGGCCAGGCGGGGCCGGTCTGCGACCAGCGGAACGGGAAGCGTCGGCGGGGTGTTCTTGACGTTGCCGTCCTTGGCCTTCTGGGTCGTGTTATTGAAGAAGGCCGAGAGGGCATAGAAGTCTTTCATCGAGACGGGGTCGAACTTGTGGTCGTGGCAGACGGCGCAGCCGGCCGTCAGACCCATCCAGACCGTGGCCGTCGTCTCCGTGCGGTCGCGGGCGTAGAGGACGATGTATTCCTCGTCGATGATGCCCCCCTCGTTGGTCGTCATGTTGCAGCGGTTGAAGCCGCTGCCGATCCGGGCGTTGAGCACGGCCTGGGAATCAGCGTCGGGTCCGAGGTCGACCAAGTCACCGGCCAGCTGAAGTTCTGTAAAACGGTCGAAGGGCAGGTTGTCGTTGAAGGCGTTGATCACCCACTCCCGGAAGGTCCACATCTCCCGCTCATTGTCGAAGTGGATCCCGTGGGTGTCGGCGTAGCGGGCGTAGTCGAGCCAGTGGCGACCGCGGTGCTCGCCCCAGGCGGGGCTCGCGAAGAGCGTGTCGAGGTAGCGGTCGTAGGCGTCGGGCTGGGCATCGGCCACGAAGGCCTCGACGGCGGCCGGATCGGGGGGCAGGCCGGTGACATCGAGCGCGGCCCGCCGGGCGAGCGTGCGGCGGTCGGCCTCGGCCGCAGGAGCGAGCCCTGCGGCTTCGAGCCGGGCGAGGATAAAGCGGTCGATCGGGTTCCTCACCCATGATTCGTTCTTGACCGCCGGTGGCTCGGGCTTGATCGGCGGGATGAACGACCAGTGGGGCTCGTACTCGGCCCCTTCGGCGATCCAGCGGGTGAGCAGTTCCTTCTGCTCGGCCGTGAGCGCCTTCTTCGTCTCCGGCGGCGGCATCACCTCGTCGGGGTCGTCGGAATAGACCCGGTCGAGCATCACGCTGGAGTCGGGATCGCCGGCGACGAGAGCGCCATACTCGATCGCGTCGTCGCGACGGTCGAGCCGCAGGTCAGCCTCGCGGCTGCCACTGTCGGAGCCGTGGCAGGAGAAGCAGTTCTCAACCAGAATCGGTCGGATGTCGCGGTTGTAGGCGACAGTGGCGTCGGCCGCTGCAGCCGGGCTGGCAAACGAGCCGATCACGGCGGTCGCGAGCGTGACAAAGCAGCCAAAGCGGAGCATCAGAACACCTCCTGGGTCGTCAGGCCGAGCGTCCCGGTTGCCCGGGATCGCCACAACGTGATTTTCAGGGTGTCGGCGTTGCGCTCCGCCGCCACTGACTCCTTTCACTATAGCCCGCATCTGGCCGGTGAGCCAGCGATTTCCGCAGCGTGTTTTCCCGCTTTTCGGCCTACGCAAGGATCTCTTGGACCACCCGGGCCGGCTCGACGCCGGTGAGCTTGAAGTCGAGGCCCATGAAGCGGTGGGTGAGCCGCTCGTGGTCGATGCCCAACAGATGGAGCACCGTGGCGTGCAGGTCGCGGACGTGGACGGGGTGTTCGGCGACGTTGTAGCTGAACTCGTCGGTCGCCCCGTAGGTGAGCCCGGGCTGCACGCCGCCCCCGCACAGAAACATCGTAAAGCACCGCGGGTGGTGGTCGCGGCCCGCCTCGGGGCTCTTCCAGTCTCCCTGGCCGGCCACGCCGCGGCCGAACTCGCCCCCCCAAATCACCAGCGTGTCGTCGAGCAGGCCCCGCCGCTCGAGGTCGATGATCAGGGCTGCGGTCGGCTGGTCGGTGTCGCGGCAGCGGGCCGTGCACCAGCTCGTCAGCCGGCTGTGGTGGTCCCAGTCGGGATGGAAGAGCTGGATGAACCGCACGCCCCGCTCGGCCAGCCGACGGGCCAGGATGCAGTTGGCCGCGTAGCTGCCCGGCCGGCGGGAGTCGGGGCCGTAGAGGTCAAAGGTCTCGTCCGACTCGTCCGACACGTCGACGAGGTGGGGCACGCTCGCCTGCATCCGGAAGGCCATCTCATACTGCCGGATTCGGGTGGCGATCTCGGCGTCGCCGGTGGCGGCGTGACGCAGGTGGTTGAGTTCGGCCAGGCCGTCGAGCATCTCGCGGCGGGACTCGCGGGCAAGCCCGGCCGGATCGCGGAGATCGAGCACGGCGTCGCGAGCGCTTCGAAGTTTCACCCCCTGGTAGCGCGAGGGAAGGAAGCCCGAGCCCCAGTAGTGGTCGTAGAGCGGCTGATCGCTGGGCCGCTGCATCTTCGAGATCATCACGAGGTAGTCGGGCAGGTCGCGGTTGTCGCTGCCCAGCCCGTAGCTCACCCAGGCACCCATGCTCGGCCGGCCGGGGATCTGGTTGCCGGTGAGAAACTGCGTCATCGCCGGGGCGTGGTTGATCTGGTCGGTGTGCATGCTCCTGATGAAGCAGCACTTGGCCGCGACCTTCGCCAGGTGCGGCAGCCACTCCCCCACCTGGGCGCCGCTCGCGGGGCAGGTGAGAAACTTGGTGAGTCCCGGCAGCACCAACTGTTTTTGGCCCGAGGTCATCGTGGTCAGCCGCTGGCCCTGCCGGACCGAGGCGGGCAGTTCCGTGCCGGCCCACTTCGTGAGCCCCGGCTTGGGGTCGAAGAGTTCGAGCTGCGATGGGCCGCCCGACTGCGTCAGGAAGATCACCCGCTTGGCCCGCGGGGCGAAGTGGGGCAGGCCCGGGAGGCCCGGCGGCGGCTCGGCCGCGGCCCGGGCGGCTCCCGAGCGGGCGAGCAGGTCGCCAAGCGCGATTGAGCCGAGCGACAGCCCGGCCCCGCGGGCGAGGAACGTGCGGCGGGTGGCGGCGAGGTGGGGGTCATTCATGGGTGATTGCCTCGTCGAGGTTGAGGATCAGGTTTGCCAGCAGCGTGGCGGCGGCGTGGTCGGCCGGGGTGGTCGTCGCCTCCCCAAAAATCTCACCGGGGTCAGTGGCGGTGAGATACGTGGCTGCCGCGGACCCGTCGGCTGCGAAGCGTCCGCGGCCGCGGGCGAATTCGCGGACGAGCACGTCGCATTCGGCGGGGGTCGGCTCGCGGAAGAGCACGCGACGGAACATTGCGGCGACCAGTTTTTTCGGCTCGGCTTGGCCGGCCGAGGCGTGCTCGGCGAGCACCCGCTCGGCCAAGCCGCGGGCTGCTTCGAGGTAGACCAGGTCGTTCAGGAGCGTGAGCGCCTGCAGCGGCGTGTTGGTCCGCGGCAGATTCACCTCGCAGCTGCGACGCTGGGCCGAGTCGAAGAGGAAGGTCGGGGCGATGCTCCGCCGCCAGAAGGCGTAGAGCGTGCGGCGATGCTGGGCCGGCCCGGCGGATGGCTCGTAGGTGAAGCGGCCCATGAAGAGTTCCTCCCAGACGCCGGGTGGCTGCCAGGGGCGGACGGGCGGCCCGCCGACGGCCGGATTCAGGAGGCCCGCTGCGGCGAGGGCCTGGTCGCGGAGCATCCAGCTCGCCAGCCGATACCGCGGCCCCCGGGCCAGCAGCCGGTTGGCCGGATCGCGGGCGGCCAGCTCGGCGGAGACGGCCGAATCCTGCCGGTAGGTGCGGCTGGTGAGCACGAGCTCGAGCAGCCGCTTCACGTCCCAGCCTCCTTCGCGAAACTCGACCGCCAGCCAGTCGAGCAACTCGGGGTGACTGGGCCGTTCTCCCTGCAGCCCGAAGTCCTCGACTGTCCGCACGAGCCCCGCGCCGAAGGCGATCTGCCAGAGATGGTTGACCGCCACGCGGGCCGTGAGCGGATTGCTCGGAGCGACGAGCCAGTTGGCCAGATCGAGCCGCGTGGCCGGCCGGCCGGGCAGCATCACCGACATCCTGCCGAGGGCCGCCGGCGCCCCTTGCGAAACGACATCTCCCTTGGCGTCCCAGACTCCGCGGACGAGCAGGTGCGTCGTGCGGGGCGTTTTCCGTTCGGCCAGCACCATCACCTCGACCTTCCGCGCCGCCTTCGCCTCAGCGAGCTGACGCTTGGCGACGTCGAGGGCCCGCTTGGCGACCTGATAAGGCTCGTGGTCGGCGAGGAACTCTTCGAGGAGCCGCTTGCGGAGCGGCCCGGGCAGGTGCTCGACCGCCTCACCCGGCTGGTCGATCCGGGCCAACGCCGCCAGCGGCGGCTCCTCGACGCTCCGCACCGCCGGGCCCGCGCTCGCGATCGCGGAGATCCGAAACCGGCCGACGTTCGCCCCGCCCAGCGTGGACCGCTGGCGGATCTCGAACACCAGCCGCTCGCCGGCCTCGAGCACGAGCGGCTCGGCCAGTGCAAACACGGCCAGGTGCCGCTCGGCATCGGGCTGTTCACGGGTGCTCCAGCCGTTGCGGGGGTCGTCGTCGAGGACGTCCCTTACCGCGCCGTAGCCCCGGTGTTTCTTCGGATCGTCGGAATGGTCGGCGACTGCCGCGGCGAACGAGAGCTCGCGGACCTGCGCCGTGCCCTCGGTCGTGACGCGGGCCTTGACGTCGGTGACGACGAAGTGCCCCTGCGGCCCCCGGCCGAAGCCGCCGTCGGTGTGCGAGGGATGGGGGAAGACCTCGAGCCTGAGGCCCGTGATCCGCGCGAGCGGAGTCGTGGCGGCGACGAAATAATCGTCCTGGTTGGCCGCGGGGCCTCGGGCCTGCACGGTGCCGTCGGGCTCGACGGTGAACTGCGTGCCCTCGCTCGACGTCACGGATGAGACGGCCAGCGGCTGCCAGTCGGCGGATCCGGGCGATTCCCGCAGCCGGGCGTGCTCGGCTGCGACCCAGGCGGCGAAGGGCGCTTCGGCGGCCTTGCGGGCAGCGTCGTGGGCCGGCTGGCGGGCGGCGACCAAGGCCTCGGCCTCGCGGATCGCCCGGGCGACGTGAGGCGACTCGACGGCGAGATACGGCTTCGCCGCGCGGCCGGCCTGGCCGCTCTCGTCGATCGAGTCGAAGAAGGCGGCCAGGGCGTAATACTCGTGCTGCGAGACGGGATCGTACTTGTGGGAGTGGCACTGGCAGCAGCCGAGCGTGAGGCCGAGCCAGGCGGTGCCGGTCGTGTTGACGCGATCGATCACGTAGTCGATCCGCGACTCCTCGGCGTCGCGGCCCCCCTCGCCGTTGGTCATGTGGTTGCGGTGGAAGCAGGTGGCGAGCTTTTGGGCGGCGGTGGCGTCGGGCAGCAGGTCGCCGGCGGTCTGCTCGACGGTGAACCGGTCGAACGGCAGGTTCGTGTTGAAGGCCTCGACCACCCAGTCGCGCCAGGGCCAGTTGGTGCGGTTGGCATCGGCCTGGAAGCCGTCGGTGTCGGCGTAGCGGGCGACGTCGAGCCACCACATCGCCATCCGCTCGCCGTAGTGGGGCGACGCGAGGAGCGTGCGGACGTAGCCGCTCCAGGCGGCTTCGAACCTGCCGGCGGCCGCGGCGGCTTCGAGCGCGGCGACGTCGGCGGCGTCGGGCGGCAGGCCGGTGAGGTCGAAAGCGGCGCGGCGGGCGAGCGTGTGGGGCGGGGCCGCGGGGGCGAGGCTGAGCCCTTCGCGAGCGAGCCGCTCGGCGACGAAGGCATCGACGGGGTGCGCTTCACCGGCGTCGGGCACGGCCGGCCGCAGCGGCGGCTCGAAGGCCCAGTGGCTGCCCCAGGGAGCGCCTGCGCCGATCCAAGCCGTGAGGAGCTGCACCTGCTCGGGCGTGAGCGGCTGCTTGTGGGCGGTCGGCGGCGGCATCTGCACGTCGGGGTCGGTCGCCGTGATCCGGGCGAGCAGTTCACTGGCGGCCGGCTCGTCGAGATCGACTGCGGCCAAGAGCCCCTCGCGGGTGTCGAGTCGGAGGTCAGCCTCGCGATGCCCCTCGTCGGGCCCGTGGCAGGCGAAGCAGTTTTCCGAGAGCAGCGGGAGGATGTCGCGGCCGAAGCGGACCGTTTCGGCCGCGGGCCCCTCGGCCCGGCCGCCGGCGGCGACGACGAGCGGGAGCATCAGGCCGAGGACTGCGGCACTTTGGCGCGAGGCGATCGTGAGAAGGGCAGGCAATCGCATGCCACAACCATGGCAGCAAGTGGCCGCCGGGTCTTGTATCGCAGCGGGCGGGCTTGGTACGTTTTGACCATTTCCGCCGGGTGCGACTGTGCCTCATGCCCCCTTCGATCCCGCCGCCTTTCAGGCCGAGTTCTTCGCCCGGGCCGTCGGGGCCGGCTCGCTCGTCGCACTCTTCACGTCGCTGCCGCACACCTATTTCTTCGCCAAGGACCGGCAGGGCCGGTTCGTGGCGGTCAACCACCTGTTTCTCGACAACCACGGCCTCGGGCAGGAGGCCGACGCGATCGGGAAGACCGATCGCGACTTTCACCCGCTGGTGCTTTCCGAGGCCTACATGGCCGAGGACGAGCGAGTGATGAGTTCGGGCCGGCCGCTCCCGGGCCAACTCTGGATGGTGCCCCACCGCCGCGGAGCGCCCCGCTGGTACGTCTGCACGAAGGTGCCGATCCGCGACGGGGCGGGCCGCGTGATCGGCGTCGCCGGGGCGATGGAGCGGGTCAACGATCCGGCCTTGCTGTCGCGGTATTTCGCCGAACTGATGCCGGTGATTCGACACGTGGAGGAACACTTCCCCGGCAGCGTCTCGATGGCCGAGATGGCCCGGCTGGCCGGCCTCTCACCGACCCACTTCAACCGCCGCTTCCGGCAGTTGCTGCGGATGACACCCACGGCCTACCTGCGGGCTGTTCGCGTGCAGCGGGCCCGCACCCTCCTGGCCACCACCCGGAAATCCCTGGCGGAGATCGCCGCCCTGACCGGCTTCACCGACCAGAGCCACTTCACGAAGCGGTTCCGCCAGACCACCGGGCTCACCCCCGACGCCTACCGCAAGCGGTTCCAAGAAAAGGTGCCAGCCACCAAATTTGGGCAAAATAGGGGAGACTGAAGCTGCGCAGCTTACCCAGATTTGGTGGCTGGCACCTTTTTTGACGCGGGGTTAGTTTTGTTGGCTCGGTCACCAACCCACCCGCCAACCACCCTCGCCTTCGGAAGAGCCTCATGTCCCATCGTTCACCGGCCTCGGATCTCGCTGTTCTCTTCGCCGCCTTGGCGTGTGTCTTTTCCGGCACGTTTCGAGTCTTGGCAGTCGAGCCGGGGCTGACCGCGGCACCCGAGGGCTCGCGGGCCCTCTTCAACGGCAAGGATCTCACCGGCTGGCGGGGGATGGGCACCGAGAACCCCTACCAACTCGCCGCCAAATCGCCTGAAGCGCAGGCGGCGTTCTTCGCCAAGAATCAGCCGGGCATCGACGCCCACTGGAAGGTGGTCGATGGCGTGCTCGTCAACGACGGGCAGGGGCCGTACCTGACCACGATCGACGACTTCGGCGATATCGAACTCTGGGTGGACTACAAGACGGTGCCCAAGGCCGACAGCGGCATCTACCTGCGGGCCACGCCCCAGGTGCAGATCTGGGACTCGACCGAGACCGCGAAGTTCAAGATCGGTGCCAACAAGGGGTCGGGTGGTCTTTGGAACAACAGCCCCGGTGCCCCCGGCAAGGATCCGCTCGTGCTGGCCGACAAGCCGTTTGGCGAGTGGAACCGCTTCCGGATCGTGCAGGTCGGTGCCCGGACGACCGTCTGGCTCAACGACAAGCTCGTGGTCGACAACGCGATCATGGAAAACTACTGGGACCGCAAGAAGCCACTGTTGCGCCGCGGGCCGATCCAGCTCCAGACCCATGGCGGCGAGATCTGCTGGCGGAACGTGATGGTTCGCGAGATCGGCTCCGAGGAGGCCAACCGCTGGCTGCGGGATCACGCCGGTGAGGGCTTCGAGCCGGTCTTCAACGGCACCGACCTCGCCGGCTGGGCCGGGGCGACCGACAACTATGAGGTGGTCGACGGGGCGATCCGCTGCAAGCCGGGCAAGGGGGGCACGCTGCACACCACCGAGGAATACGGCGACTTCGTGGCCCGGCTCGAGTTTCGCCTGCCGCCCGGGGGCAACAACGGCCTGGCAATCCGCTATCCCGGCAGCGGCGACACCGCCTACACCGGGATGTGCGAGCTGCAGGTGCTCGACTCGGAGCATCCCAAGTATGAAAAGCTCGACGCCCGCCAGTATCATGGCTCGGTCTACGGCGTGGTGGCCGCCGAGCGGGGCTACCTGCGGCCGACCGGTGAGTGGAACGAGCAAGAAGTGACGGTGAAAGGCAGCCGGATCAAAGTCGAACTCAACGGCTCGGTAATCCTCGATGCCGACGTCGCCGCCGTGAAGGACTTCATGGGGGGCAAGCCGCACCCTGGAGTGAACCGGACAAGCGGCTTCTTCGGCTTTGCCGGCCACGGTGACGCCGTCGAGTTTCGCAACGTCGCAATCAAGCGGCTCGACTGACGCGGGCCACCGTTATCACCTGACGCTTCGCGGGCCGCAGGCTTACTCAAGGCAGCTTCCGCTGGTCGAGCCGTTCGCCCGCCGGCGGCCGCACCGGGATCTCGAGGCCACCGCTGGCGGCGAGTTCCTCGAACAGCTGCGTCCGCAGTCGCTTGGCGAGGTCGGCGAAGGCGGGCACCTGGATGAGGTTGTGCCGCTCGTGGGGGTCGGTCTGGAGGTCATAGAGGGCGTCGAGATCCCAGACGCCGTGGTGATAGACGTACTTGTAGCGGTCGGTTCGCAGGGCGAAGAGCGTGGGCGTGGCGGGGAAGTTCCATTCCCAGTGGTACTCGTAGAAGAAATGATCCCTCCAGCC
>CALGAS010000275.1 GCA_937959175.1 uncultured bacterium
GGGGCTGGGACTTCCACGGCACCAACCCGAGTGAAGACATCCGCGACGGCCTGACGAAGAAGGCGGCCACGTTCGACAAGCCGGTCGCCGCCCTGATCGAGGATCTCGAACAGCGGGGCCTCCTCGACGACACGCTCGTGCTCTGCACCGGTGAGTTTGGCCGCACGCCCTTCCGTGAGGGCCGGACCGCCGGCAGCCAGATCCTCGGCCGCGACCACTACCCCGACTGCTACACCGTCTGGATGGCCGGCGGCGGCGTAAAGGCGGGCCACGTGCACGGCTCGACTGACGAGCTTGGCTTCAAGGTGGCCAGCAACCCGGTGCATGTCCACGATCTCCAAGCGACGATCCTGCACCTGCTCGGCTTCGATCACACGAAGCTGACCTGGCGGTTCCAGGGCCGCGACTTCCGGCTGACCGACGTGCACGGCCACGTGGTCGAGGACATCCTGGCCTGAGGGGCGAGCCCGAGCCCTGGCGAACGACGTCACGCCCGCTCGGCGAGGGCCTGCTCCAGGTGCTCCGCGATGCCCAGCGGCCCCGCCCAGCGGCGCATGTAGGCCTCGTCGACGTCCGGCTGCCCGAGCAGAACGTCCTCGATGTCGGCCAGATCCCGCTTCCGGCCCGCGATCAGCTTGAGCAGCACGAGATCCTCGGGGCTGACAAACCAGGCTTCCTGGCTTGCTACCAGGTGCGGCTGCCGGCGGTCCATGAGCGCCCGCTGGTAATCGCTTTCGGCGATGAAGACGTCGATATCGATACTCCGACCCTCCACGAACATGCGAAATTTCACCAGCGGCATGCCGGCCACGCTGTCGATCCAGCCAGCGGCAAACTGTTCGGGCACGCTGAACCCGGCATCGCGGGCGGCCTCATAGAGATCGGGCAGTCGCTCGCGTTCGATCACGATGGTGAAATCGATGTCATAGGTCGGACGTGGCAGGGCGTAGAGGCGGACGGCCCAGCCTCCCATTACCGCATAGGGCACGGTGAGCCGATCGAAGAGATCGGCGAACTGGTGCAACAGCGAGACCAGGTCGCTCATGGATCCGATCGGGTGCGGGCCATCGCCACCCGCATGTTGTGGTTGCGAAGGTCGTTTTCGCGCCGCAGCAGTTCGAATCGCCGCTCGACGACCTCGGGCCGGCCCTGCACCAGATAGGGCAGGTTTTCATCGGTCATCTGCAAGGCCAGTTCCAGCCGCTGGCCCGGCGTCATCCGGCGATACTCGGCGAGGGTTTCGGGGCTGAGCATGCCCTTATCTTACTCCCGCTCGAGCCGTGGCGGTGAGAGGATCTGGCCGAGAAAATAGCCGGCGATCGCGAAGCCGAGGCCCCAGAAGTCGGAGGGGACGGTCGTGACAGCCGCCATCACGGCCTCCGGCAGCCGGCCGTCGAGGTGCTCGATCGTGAAAGTCACGAGCCAGGCGGTAAAGCCGGCGAGCATCGAGAGCACGCCCGGCAGCACGCCCCGGGGCCGGCCGTAGATGCCCATCACCACCGGCACGAACAGGGCCACCAGCTGGATCGAGAGGGCGACGTCGAGCAGCTCCATCAGCGATGCGCCCCACATCGCCAGCACGATGCCCCCGAGTGAGACGAGCACCACGCAGAGCCGATCCCGAAGCAGGCCGTTGCCGGCCAGGCCCGGCAGCCGCGAGAGCAGGTTGTGGCCCAGGATTGTGGCCGGGGCGAGTACGGCGCTCGTCGCCGTGGAGACCACCATCGAGACGACCGCCACGACAAACACGACGAGCATCCCAGTCGAGAGATACTCGCCGGCCAGAAAGCCGACCGGATCGACGGAGCCGTTTGGATGGGTGATGAGCGAGGCGAGTCCGAGCGTGACCGGCAGCATCCCGAAGGCGAGGTAGAGCACGCCGGCGAGGACGCAGGCCTGCATCGCGGTGTTCGGCCCCTTCGCGGCGAACACCCGCTGCTGGAGATCCTGTCCCGGGATGTTGCCAAACAGGCCGGTGGCCCAGGCGCCGAGCCACCCAAGGAGCACGGCGACCGACAGCTCGGCGGGCACTAGCTGGAGGTGGCCCGGGTGGGTCTCGGCGATGCGGCTGTAAACGACCGCCAGCCCGCGGAGCGGCGCTCCATCACCGAGCTGTGGATCCGAGAGCGTGGCGGCGGTGAGCACGACGAGACCCACCAGGGCGACGAGGATCTGCACGGTGTCGGTAAGGGTCACCGACCACATTCCGCCGACGAGCGTGTAGACGAGCGTGACGGCCGCCACGATGAGGATTCCGCTGGTCAGCGGAATCTCGAAGTAGAGCTCGACGATCCTTGCTAGGGCGGTGTATTGCAGGGCGATCCAGGAGAAGTAGGCCGGCACCTGGATCAACGCGCCGGTCAGTTCGGCCGCCGAGCCGTATTTCGCCCGGTAGAAGTCGGCCATCGTGTAGAGTTCCATCTTCCACAGGGGGCGGGCGAAAAAGATCCCCGCGATCACGAGTGTGCCGGCGCAGGCCAGCGGGTCGAGCACGACCCCCAGAAGTCCTTCCTCGCGGGCCGCCTCGGCCGCGGCGAACATCGTGGCCGCCCCAAACCAGGTGGCGATCAGCGTGCCCCAGGCCAGGAACAGCGGCAGCCGCCGGCCGGCCACGACGTAGTCGGCCTCGGTCCGGATCCGGCGGCTGGCATATATACTGATCACCAGGAGGAAGGCGACGTAACCTGCCAGTGCCCAGCCCAACAGCGAGACGGCGCCTGGGGGCAGATCGAGTCGGGGCAGATCGCCTTGGGCGAGAAGCGGCATCATGCGGCAGTGTCCGGTTGGAAAGAGTGTACGGTCTGCCGGCCCGGCCGGATTGCCGCGGAGCAGAAGCTGCGGCTGGTGCGAGCCTGGACATCCTCACGCGGGTCGGCTGTTGCCCTATCGGCCGGCGGGGAGCGTGCATGCGGCTGCTCGCAGTTGTCCGCTCACTGGAGCGGGTTGCGCCACCGCAGGCCGGGGAAGCGGGCGAAGTCAGTGTCGTTGCTGTGAAGCTCGGCCTGGTGCTCGACGGCCAGGGCGGCCAGCTGGGCGTCGGTGGTGAGATTGCCGGCGGTGCCGACGGTGTCGAGAAACCCAAGAAACAACTCAGCGAACCGTCGCCCCGGCTGGATGACCGTGACGCTCGGGGCATCAAGCCAGGCTCGGACCCGCCGCGTCGCCTCTGGCGGCGTCAGCGGCCGCTCGAGCAGCCGCGGATGGGTCATGAGCCGGATGAACCCGGCAGCGGTGACCCACGGCAGGCCGACCGGCACCGAGGCGTTCACAGCCTCTTCCCACCAATCGCGGGCCTGGTCGTGCCGCGGGTCGGCGGCGTTGTAGGCATAGACCAGCAGGTTGACGTCGGGGAGAATCACTGCTGCCGGAGCCGCCGCCCGGCCGCCTCCATCTCCAACTCGTCGATCAGTTGATTGAGTTTGGCGGTATCGATCCCGGGCTGGTAAGCGGAGTGGTGGGGCTCGACCTTGAACCGCCGCCGGGGCGATACCGGCGTGATCCCGAATCCCACCCGCAGCCGCTCGTTGATCACGTCCTTGAGCGTCCGCCGGCCCGAGGCCAACTCCTGCCGGATGCGTTCGGCGACGTCACTGTCGAGCGTGAGGGTGGTTCGCATAGAGTCATCATGCATCAAAAAATATTGATGTGCAAGCATCAAAAACCTGGAGAGGTCTCGGGCGGGCCAATGGTTGCGTATCCCGCATTCCACATGGGAAAATGGCCAATTTTTCTTGTCGATCCGAACTGAAGAGGCGATAGTAAGGGAAGTGGATAGCCCCCGCCCGCTGATTGAGCAGCGGCCGCCACTCACTTGAGAGAGTCCGTCCATCCCGCCGATCGGCCGCCCGCTTCTGTGGCGGCCCGCGGCCCGGGGCATTGCCCGGGCCGGCGACGCGGGTGACCCGAGGAAATGATTCCCATGGGTTGCTGCGTCCTCGTTCGTCGTCTCCTCGCCATACTGCCGGTCGGCCTGCTCGCGGTCATGGCAGCCGACGTTGCCGCCAGTGAGCCGGCGATCCGGTTCGATCGCGATATCCGGCCGATCCTCTCGGAAAACTGCTACGCCTGTCACGGGCCGGGTGAGCAAGAGGCTGGCCTGCGGCTCGACAGCTTCGAGGCCGCCTCGGCCGAACTCGACAGCGGTGCGAGGGCGATCGTGGCCGGTGACGCGACGGCCAGCGAGATGCTCGCCCGGATCATCGAAACCGATCCTGACGTGGTGATGCCGCCGCCGCACACCAACAAGACGCTCACGCCCGAACAGAAGGATCTGCTGGCACAGTGGATCGCCGCCGGGGCTCCCTACGAGCAGCACTGGTCGTTCCGCCCGATCGTGCGGCCGGAGGTTCCGGCGGTCGCCGACCCGGCTGTGAGCAATCCGATCGATCGGTTCCTCGAGGCCCGGCTGGCGGCAGAGAAACTCCCGGTCAATCCTGAGGCCGACCGGCCCACGCTCCTGCGGCGGCTTTCCTTCGCGCTCACCGGCCTGCCGCCAACGCCGGCCGAGGTCGATGCCTTCGTGGCCGATACCTCGCCGGACGCCTACGAGCAGCAGGTCGAGCGGCTTATCCAAAGCCCGCACCATGGCGAGGAGATGGCCCGTCACTGGCTCGACGCGGCCCGCTATGCCGACACCCACGGCCTCCACCTCGACAACGAGCGGCAGATGTGGGCCTACCGCGACTGGGTTGTGACGGCCTTCAACGACAACCTCCCCTTCGACCAGTTCACGATCTGGCAGCTCGCCGGCGACCTGCTGCCGGATGCGACGCTCGAGCAGAAGGTGGCCACCGGCTTCTCGCGGTGCAACGTGACGACGAGCGAAGGAGGCTCGATCAACGACGAACTGCTGTTTCGCTACGCGGTCGACCGCACGGCCACGATGACCAACGCCTTCATGGGCCTCACCGGCCAGTGCGCCGTCTGCCACTCCCACAAATTCGATCCGATCTCGCACAAGGAGTTCTACTCCCTCTACGCCTTTTTCAACTCTGCCGCCGACCCCGGCTTCGATGGCAACAAGATCGACACCCCGCCGGTGATCAAGGTGCCCTCGGCCGAGCAGGAAAAGCAGGTGACGGAGCTCGATGCCGCCCGGCCGGGGCTCGAGAAGTCGCTGGCCGACGCCGTCGCGGCCGTCGAATACGTCGACCCGGCCACGCTCGACCCCCGCCCCGAGCCCGAGCGGCTCGAGACCGTCTGGCTTGACGACGAGTTTCCGCCGGGGGCGGCCGTGAAAAGCAGCGGCAAGGGCTCGCACCCGACTGCCTGGGTCACCGGTGACGCGGCCGCGGGCGTGCTCGCGGGGCAGCGGAGCCTTGAGCGGACGGCTTCGGGCATGGGCCAGGACTATTACGAAAGCGGCGCGGCCGAGATCGTCGTCCGAGCCGACGAGGAAATCTTCGTCCACGTCTGGCTCGATCCGGCTGCTCCGCCCAAGAGCGTGATGATCCAGTTCAACACCGGGGAGTGGAAGCACCGGGCGGTCTGGGGCGAGCCGAACGCGATCCCCTGGGGCGAACTCGGCAAGCCATCGCGACACCACGCCGGCCCGCTGCCGGAACTGGGGAAGTGGGTGCGGCTGGCGGTGCCGGCGGAGGCGATGGGCCTCAGGGCCGGGATGAAGATCAAGGGCTTTGCGCTGACGCAGTTTGACGGGCACGTCCGCTGGGATCTGGTCGGGGGCGTGAGCGTGAACGATCCGGCGACCGATCCGACCCGCTCGCTTGCCGCCTGGTGGCAGGCCCGCGTCGGCAAGGACAAGCTCGACGACGTGCCCGGGGGTCTCCGCGGCCTGGTCAAGGCCGGCCCGGAGAAGACGACCAAGCCCGAGGACGTCGAGCGGATTCGCCGTCACTGGCTCTCGACCGTGTGGGCCGCCAAGCCCGGGCCGCTCACGGCCGCGGTTGCCGCCCTCGAGGCCAACGGCCGGGCCAAGGCAGAGCTCGACAAGCAGATCCCGCTCACATTCATCTTCACCGACAAGCCGAAGATGCGGGACAGCTTCGTGATGGAGCGGGGCGCCTACGACAGCCCGGGCGAGAAGGTGGAGCGGGGCACGCCCGCTTTTCTCCCGCCGCTGGCCGTCGCCGATGGCGAGGTGCCCGACCGGCTCGACCTGGCGAACTGGCTCGTTTCGGCCGACCACCCGCTCACGCCCCGCGTGGCGGCCAACCGGCTCTGGCAACAGTTCTTTGGCGTCGGTCTCGTCAAGACGAGCGAAGACTTCGGCCTCCAGGGCGAGCCGCCGGCCCATCCGGAGCTGCTCGACTGGCTGGCGGCCGAATATCGCGAGTGCGGCTGGGACACCCGGCAGATGGTGCGGCTGCTCGTGACCAGCCGGGCCTTCCGCCGGGCGAGCGAGGCCAGGCCTGAGCAACTTGCGGCCGACCCCGAGAACCGGCTGCTGGCCCGTGGCCCGCGGATTCGGCTTGCCGCCGAGCAGATCCGCGACAACGCCCTGGCGGTCTCCGGGCTGCTCGTCCGCACGCTCGGCGGCAAGGGGGTGAAGCCCTATCAGCCGCCCAACATCTGGGAGCCGGTCGGCTTTGGCAGTTCGAACACGCGGTTTTACAAGCAGGACTCTGGCGAGGCGCTCTACCGCCGCACGCTCTACACATTTTTCAAGCGGACAGCCCCGCATCCGGCGCTTGCCAACTTCGACGCCCCCAATCGGGAGCAGTTCTGCAGCCGCCGCGAGCGGAGCAACACGCCGCTCCAGGCCCTCCAACTGATGAACGACATCCAGCACGTCGAGGCTGCCCGAGCCCTCGCCGCGCGGACGCTCACCGAGGCCGACGCCGAGGATGCCGCCCGGATCGAGTGGCTCTATCGGACGGTTCTGGCCCGCTCGCCGTCGGCCGAGGAGGCGGCGATCGTGGCCGAGGTGGTTGCCGGCAACCGGGCCCGCTATGAGGCCGACCCCGAGGCGGCCGGGCAGGCGATTGCCCACGGCGAGTCTCGACCGCCGGCCGGGCTGGCCCCCCGAGAACTCGCCGCCTGGACGCTCGTGGCCAACATGATGCTCAACCTCGACGAGACGATCACCCGCAACTGACCGGAGCGATGGCGATGAATCACCTCGACCAGCGGGCCCGCGAGGCCTTCACAACCGGCATGGCCCGGCGGGCCTTTCTCGGCACCACCGGTGTGGGTGTGGGGGCGGCGGCCCTTTCGCTCCTCGAGCGGCGCGTGGCCGCGGCGGCGATCGACCCGGCCGCCCGGGCCGGCCGCGGTGGCGGGGTGGTGCATCCGGCCCTGCCGGGCTTCCCGCACCACGCCCCCAAGGCGAAGCGGGTGATCTATCTCCACATGAACGGCGGCCCCTCCCAGATGGACCTCTGGGATTACAAGCCGGGGCTCCAGAACTATTTCGACAAGGACATCCCGCCAAGCGTCCGCGGCGACCAGCGGCTCTCGACGATGACCAGCGGCCAGAAGCGGTTTCCGGTGGCGCCGTCGAAGTTTCGCTTCGAGCAGAAGGGCGACTGCGGCCGCTGGATCTGCACCGATCTTCTGCCGCACACCGCGGGCATCGTCGATGACATCGCGCTGGTCAAGACTGTCCATACCAATGCGATCAATCACGACCCGGCCTGCACCTTCGTGATGACCGGCAGCGAGATTCCCGGCAAGGCGAGCATCGGCAGCTGGCTGGCCTACGGCCTGGGCAGCGAGAGCGACGACCTGCCGGCCTTCGTCGTGTTCACACCGCAGTTTCCCTCGACGGGCAACGCCCAGGCGCTCTTCTCCCGGATGTGGGGCAGCGGCTTCTTGCCGACGCGGTTCTCGGGGGTCACGCTCCGCGGCTCGGGGGATCCCGTTCTTTACCTCGACAACCCGGCCGGGATCTCGGCGGCCGACCGCCGCCGGATGCTCGACGGCCTCGGCAGGCTCAACACGCTCGGCTTCGAACGCTTCCGCGACCCCGAGATCCAGACCCGGATCGCCCAATACGAGATGGCCTTCCGGATGCAGTCGAGCGTGCCGGAGCTCACCGACCTGGCCGACGAGTCGGCCGAGACGCTGGCCCTCTACGGCGACGACGTGAAGAAGCCGGGCACCTTCACCCACTCGGCCCTGATGGCCCGCCGGCTGGTGGAGCGGGGCGTGCGGGTGGTGCAGATCCTCCACCGCGGCTGGGATCAGCACGGTAACCTGCCGAAGGCGATCACCAACCAGTGTCTCGACACCGACCGGGCCACGGCGGCGCTGGTGACCGACCTCAAGCAGCGGGGCCTGCTCGACGACACGCTCGTCGTCTGGGGAGGCGAGTTCGGCCGGACGGTCTACTCCCAGGGCACGCTCAGCAAAACCAACTACGGCCGCGACCACCACCCGCGCAACTTCTGCATGTGGATGGCCGGGGCGGGCGTGAAGCCGGGCATTTCCTACGGCGAGACCGACGACTTCAGTTACAACGTTGTCGAGAACCCGGTGCACGTGAATGACTTCAACGCCACGATCCTCCATCTGATGGGGATCGACCACGAGCGGTTCACCTTCAAGTTTCAGGGCCTCGACCAGCGGCTGACCGGCGTCGAGCATCAGCGGGTGGTGGGCGAGATCCTCACCTGACTCGCAGCGAAAAAAGGGGACATCCCCCGTTTCCTGCCAGGCGGTAAGAGTCTCCCGGCCGAGGTGTTTCACGGAAACGGGGGATGTCCCCTTTTTTGTATCCTGCCGGCTCCCGAGGAGTCCGCCGATGTCCGATCACGTCACGCTCGTCTGGTTCCGTCACGACCTCCGGCTCGACGACAACCCTGCCCTTATCGCCGCGGCTGCCCGGGGCAAGATCGTGCCCGTCTTCATCTGGGCTCCCGAGGAGGAGTCTCCCTGGGAGCCGGGAGCCGCCTCCCGCTGGTGGCTCCACCACTCGCTCGAGAAGCTCACCGCCACGCTCGCCAAGGCCGGTGCACCGCTCGTGATCCGCCGGGGGCCGTCGCTGGCAGCCCTCGAGAGCCTGGCCAAGGAATATGCCGTCAGCCACGTCGCCTGGAACCGCCGCTACGAGCCGGCGGTCGTCAAGCGAGACACAACCATCAAGCAGGCCCTCACCGCCGCCGGCCTCACTGCCGAGAGCTTCAACGGCGGCCTGCTCTACGAGCCGGTGCACGTGAAGACCAAGCAGGGCAAGCCCTATCAAGTCTTCACGCCCTTCTGGCGGGCGCTGCTGGCCCTGCCCGAGCCGGCCGAGCCACTGGCGTCGCCGCGGAAACTCAAGCCAGCCGAGCCGGTGAAGGGCAAGGCCAAGAGCCTCGCGGTGAGCGACCTCGACCTCCTGCCCGAGATCGACTGGGCCGGCACGATGCGGAAGACCTGGACGCCGGGCGAGGTCGGGGCGGCCAAGCGGCTCGACACCTTCCTGGCCAGTGCCCTGGCGACCTACGGCAGCGAACGCGACCGTCCCGACCAGGAGGGCACGAGTTCCCTCTCGCCGCACCTGCACTTCGGTGAGATCTCACCCCGCCGCATCTGGCATGCCGTCCGCGAGGCCACCGGCGGCAAACCGGCCGCCACGATCAGCGGCAGCCCGGAGGTCTATCTCCGGGAACTCGGCTGGCGAGAGTTTGCCAGTCACTTGATCTACCACTTTCCGCAGACGACCGACGCGCCGCTGCGAGCCGACTACGCGCGGTTTCCCTGGGTTGAGGATCCAGTCGGCCTCGCCGCCTGGCAGCGGGGCCGGACGGGCTATCCTGTGGTCGATGCGGGAATGCGGCAGCTCTGGGCGACCGGCTGGATGCACAACCGCGTGCGGATGATCGTGGCGAGCTTTCTGGTCAAGGACCTGCGGGTCACCTGGCTCGAGGGGGCAAGGTGGTTCTGGGACACGCTCGTCGATGCCGATCTGGCTGCCAACACCCTCGGCTGGCAGTGGGCCGCCGGCTGCGGTGCCGATGCCGCCCCCTACTTCCGCGTCTTCAATCCGACGAGCCAGGGCCGGAAGTTCGACCCTGACGGGGCCTACGTGCGGACCTGGGTGCCGGAGTTGGCGAAGCTTCCCGCCGCCGACATCCACGCTCCGGCCGAGGCCGACGAAGAGACGCTGGCGCGGGCCGGCCTCACCCTCGGGCGGGACTATCCCGAGCCATTGGTCGACCACGCCGATGCGAGGAAACTCGCCCTCGAGGCGCTCAAGGTGGTCACCCGGGGCAAGTAGTCCATGGGCTAACGGGTCACCCGGGGTTGGGTCACGGGCGAACCGAAGGGTTGGGATTCGATCTTTGGTGAGGGTGCCGCGCAGCGGACTCGGGTCTTGGTGTGCCTGCGCGATTGACGGCGGGTTACGGTATACGCCTGCTCGGCACCATCGGTCATAGAAGCCCCCCGGCGCGAGCCGGGGGACGGCGGGTGAAAAGCCGCAGGCCTTTCGGTTGCCAACCGACGCCCGGACCGCCAAGCCGCCTTTCAGGCGTGCCGAACCGCAGGTCGTTCGGTTGCTAGCGATCAGATTCGTTTTGAAGACTGCGATTACCCCACGGTCCGCCGTTGGGCGGTTCAAGTGCCGGAGATTGGTTGGTGGTGATCGCGGATTGGGCGGGTTGGTGGTGAACGGTTTGCGGGCATCGAGGGCGGGATGGCCCAACGGCCCGCCGTCCCGCCCGGCTCGCGCCGGGGGGCTTTTATGGGGGGATGGGGAGAAGCAGGGTGCTCAGCCCTTGAGTTTGGCCTGCAGTTGTCGCACCGTCTTGAGGGCGTCCTTCTGCTGGGCCGGGTCGCCGATCTTCGAGGCGGATTTGTCGGCGTCGTCGAGCAGTTCGAGAGCTCCCGCCCGGTCGCCGCTGGCGTTGAGAGCCTTGGCAACCGCCACCAGGGCGTAGGCCCGGTTGGCCGGCAGGTCGTCGATCGCCTTGGCCGCCTCGGCCGCCTTCGCGAGCAGTTCCGTCGCCGCATCCTTGGCACCCGTCGATGCTCGTACCGCCGCCGCCGCCGCATAGGCCTCGGCCTTGGCCCGCAGGTCGTCAAGATCCGCGGCGAGCCCTTCGAGGTTTTCGATCACCGCTTCCGCGTCTTTCGCGAGTTCCGCATCGACATAGCCCATTGCCACCGCCGCCAGGGCCTTGCCTCGGAATCGCTCCGAGACGTCGTTGAGGGCGAGGCTCGAGGCGGTCTCGAGCGACGCGCGGGCTGCCGTGCGATCGCCAAGGGCCGCCTGGGCGACGGCCACCTCGGCCAGCAGCTTCGAGCGGCCCTGCGGATCGTCGACCGTCTCGAGCATTGTCACGGCCTTCTCCATTGCCTTGCGGCCCGAACTCCGCTGCCCCAGTTCTCCGTAGGTCTCGGCGATTCGCACGAGGACCGGCACGCAGACCAGCGGCTGGCCGTCGTCAGGAATCTCCGCCTCGGCGGCGGCCAGGGTACGAGCGGCGCCGGCCTTGTCTTGCGAGTCGATCTGGATTCCGGCGACGGTCGCCAGGTCGCGGGCCCGGCCCTCCGGCTTGGGGTTCTTCTTGGCCCGGGCCATCAACTCAGCAATCGTCGGCGGGCCCTTCTTCCCGCCGCAGCCTGCGGTGGGCGCGACGACAAGGCAGCAGGCAGCGAGCAGAAGCGACAACGAGAGCAACCGATGCATAGCGGACAGTCCTTAGGGAGAGGAAGGAGGATGGCGAAGAGATCTCAGAACTTCAGCCTGGCTCGGGAGAGGCGGGCGTGCGTCTCGGCCATCAGGTCGTCTTCGGCGGCTTCGTCTTCGGCCTCGTAGGTCGTCGAGAATCGCAGGAAGGCTCCGCAGTCGTCCCAGGGCACCGTCGAGATCGAGAGCTCATGGATCAGGAACTGGCTGGCCTCCTGGGCATTGGCGAAGCCGCGGTCGCCCGCCCCGACGGGGCTCTTGGTGTAGAGGAAGTAGGTGCCCCCGGGCATCTCGCAGTCGAAGCCGACCGCCCGCAAGACGCCGACGAGCTTCTCGAGCCGGCGACGATACTTCTCCCGCACCTGCCGGGGAATCTCGGGATCGGCCAGGGCCGCAGCGGCCGCCTTTTGGATCGCGATGAACTGCCCGGAGTCGCAGTTGTCCTTGACGTCGGCAAAGGCCCGCACGAGCCGCTCGTGGCCGCAGACCCAGCCCATCCGCCAGCCGATCATGTGGAAGCCTTTCGACATCGAGTGGACCTCGAGGCCGACCTCCTTGGCGCCGTCGATCGACAGGAACGACAGCGGCGAGGCGTCATACGAGAGCATCATGTGGGCCGCGTCCTGGATCACCACCACGCGGTGCCGGTGGGCCCAGTCGACGACCTGCTCATAAAACGCCCGCGTCGCCGTCCGGCCGGTAGGACTGTTGGGATAGCAGAGGACGAGGAGTTTCGTGCGGGCCAGCACGTCGGCGGGGACGCTCTCTAGATCGGGCAGGAAGTCGTGCTCGGGCACGAGCGGCAGTGGATGGACGC
>CALGAS010000276.1 GCA_937959175.1 uncultured bacterium
CTTTGACCCCATCCCCAACGCTCTCATGAGTACTGGTGTAGAAACTGGAGAGGGGTCACGGATCCTGTTTCCCGCTGCCCGCCAATCCGCCGCAGGCTCGGAGTCACTCAAGCCATGAACCGTCTTCTCCTACTGCTGCTCGGCCTCGCTGTTGGTGCGGTCTCGCCGGCCACGTGTGCCGGTGAGCCGCTGCCAACGGTGCCCTGTGTCGATCTGGTCCGCTACATGGGCAGCTGGCATGAGATTGCCCGCCTGCCGAACCTGTTCCAGCGGGGCTGCGTTGGAGCCACGGCCAAATACACGCTCTGCGGTGACGGCACCGTGCGGGTGACAAACTCATGCCGGACGTCGCGGGGCCGCTGCCGCTCGATCGAGGGCCGGGCGACACCGGTGCCCTGCTCCGGCAACTCCCGGCTGCGGGTTCGCTTCGAGGGTCCCGCCCGGTTTGCCCCCGTGTCCCACGAGGGCAACTACTGGATCATCGCCCTTGATGACGACTACCAATGGGCGATGGTCGGCACCCCCGACCGCCGGTTTCTCTGGATCCTGGCTCGGGAACGGACGCTCCCGCCGGAGATCTATTGCTCCCTGGTGTCCCGGGCACGCCGGCTGGGGTTTGCCGTCGAGCGACTCGAACGCTGAGCCATCGCAGCCCAGGACATCATCGCCACGACGGCCAGGCCGGCGAGCGTCGCTCCGGCCGGCTCCGGCACGATCGCCATGATCTGCGGCCGATAGTAGGCGAGGTCGACCGAGTAGGTCGTGTTGCCGAACACGGCGGTGAAGGCGGGGCTGGGCTGGCCCGAGTAGCCGCGGACGTCGAAGATCAGCCCGGCAAGTTCCCAGTCACTGCCGTTCTTGGCAAAGACCGCCCCGCCGGAATCGTTGTTGACCGCCTGGGCCTCCGCCGTGCCGGGCAGTTCGTCAAAGACCGTCTCGAGCGACTTGACGTCGAGCGGCGGACTGAGGTCGCTGGCGGTGATCCAGACGGCGGCGTCGGAGATCGCGTTGGTGCCCCATCGCATCTCCCTGGTGGCGGTCGAACCGTAGCCGGCGTAGTCGCCGCCGGAGGGCACCGTCGTCCAGGTCCAGGGGGTCGTCGTCTCGTTGACGCTCCACTCGGTGAAGGCCCCGCGGGCCCGGCCCGAGCCGATCATCGTGACCGCCGTGCCCGCCGCCGGGGCAGTGGCCGCAATCGCGACCGCCGGCAGGCCGGCCGGCTCGGACGTGAGCCGGTAGACGATCAGGTCGGTCAGGGCCGAACGGCCCGGCTCGCCGGCGTTGGTCAGTTGCACCGCCGACCCCGGTTCTGCTGCGTAGGTCGTGCCCTCGAGCACGATGCTGCCGGACCCGACGTGGGCGACCGAGAGCACCCAGCGGTCGCCGAGGTAGACGCCGTTGCCGATCCCCCGCACGCCCACGTTTGCCCAGCCGGGATCGTCGGGCGGGGCGGTCGTGTTGTCGGTGCCGGTCGCGGTCTGGATCAGGACCGCCCGGGCCGCCGGGCTCGGCATGAGCATCAAGGCCGCCGCGATCGTCAGCACGGCAGAGTGCCGGTGCAGCGGCCGCGGTGCAAACGGTCGCAGAGAATTAGCCATGGTGTCCCTCGGATCGGCCGGTGAGCAGCGTACGAATCTCCGCCTGAATCGCCTCCGGGGCGGCCGTCCCGTCGATGTCGAGGACGAGCTCCTTTCGGCGGAACAGCTCGAGAACCGGCTCCGTCTTGGAGTGATAGTCGGCCAGCCGGTCGGCGAGGGCCTCCGGGGTGTCGTCGGCCCGCATCACCAGCGACCCGCCGCAGACATCGCAGACATCTTCGACCGCCGGACGATGCGAGATCAGGTTGTAGTCGAGGCCGCACTTCCCGCAGAGCCGCCGTGACAACACCCGCTGCCGCACCACCTCGTCGGGAACGTCGATGTGGATCACCGCGTCGATGTCGTAACTCTCGAGAAAGAACTCGGCCTGGGCCGCGCTGCGGGGAAATCCGTCGAGGATGAAGCCGTAGTTCCAGTCATGCTGGTCCAGCCGGTGGCGGACGATCTCCTCGACGATGTCATCGCCAACCAGGTTTCCCGCGGCGACGATCCGCTTCACCTGGGCCCCGAGCTTGGTGTGATGCTGGATGTTCCAACGGAAGATATCGCCGACGCTGATGTGAACCAGATCGAAGGCCTTCTCGAGCATGCCGGCCTGGGTCCCCTTGCCGCAGCCCTGCACCCCCATGATGACGTACTTGTGCATGAAAAGCCTCCGTGGGCCGGCCGCCGGCCGTCACCAGATCTCCGGCACGAAGGTCTGGTCGTCGAGCGGCGGGCGGACATAGGTGCCGGCATCGGGCCGCTTCGGGAGATGCGGCGGGCTGGGGGTCAGATCCTTGTAGGGAATCATGCCGAGCAGGTGGGTGATGCAGTTGAGCCGGGCGCACTTCTTGACATCCGCCTTGACGACATACCAGGGCGCCTGCTTGATGTCGGTATGGGCGAACATGTTGTCCTTGGCCTTGGAATACTCGATCCACCGGGACCGCGACTCGACATCCATCGGGCTCAGCTTCCAACTCCGGGTCGGATCCTTCATCCGCTTCTGGAATCGCCGCTCCTGCTCCTCGTCGCTGACCGAGAACCAGTATTTGATCAGGATGATTCCTGACCGGACCAGCATCCGTTCGAACTCGGGGCAGCTCCGCAGAAACTCGTTGTATTCCGCGTCACTGCAGAAGCCCATCACCCGTTCGACCCCCGCCCGGTTGTACCAACTGCGGTCGAAGAGGACGATCTCGCCGGCCGCCGGGAGGTGCGGCACGTACCGCTGGAAATACCAGCTGGTCTTTTCTCGTTCCGTGGGCCGACCGAGCGCCACGACGCGACAGATTCGCGGGTTGAGGCTCTCGGTGATCCGCTTGATGACGCCCCCCTTGCCGGCGGCGTCCCGTCCTTCGAAGATCACGACGACCTTCAGGCCCTCGTGCTTGACCCACTCCTGGAGCTTGACCAGTTCGACCTGGAGCCGGGCCAACTCCTTCTCGTAGGCCCTGGCATTGATAGAGTGCTTCTCGGCCTTGAGATCCCCGGTGCGGCTCGGGCGGC
Organism: uncultured bacterium; assembly: GCA_937959175.1. Taxonomy (GTDB): domain Bacteria; phylum Planctomycetota; class Planctomycetia; order Pirellulales; family UBA1268; genus QWPN01. The sequence continues at coordinate 3,090 of CALGAS010000276.1, forward strand.
GGCCTCGGGCGGCCGGTTGCTTCTTGTTCTTGCCCCGGGTTTTCTTTTCCTTGACTGTCACGGCATCACCTCACATGAGTTCAGCCGCCTCTTTTTCGATGCAATCCACTATACGTTGGCCGCAGATCGCGCCGCAAGCGCGCGAGAAGTGGGCCAAGGTTTGCAACCGGGGCATGGAGGCGAACAAACGACGCCGACGGGCCCCGCTCTGATCGGGAGAGGCTCCACATCCCCGCACCGGCCGCCTGCTACCGCAGCGGGGCCGGGCTGCGGTCGGCCAGGAAGGCAGGCCGGGGCGGACGGCCGCCGAAGGGCCGCACCAGGCCGTTCTCCACGCTGTTGTAGACGATGAAGAAGTTGGTCCTGGGCCAGGGGGATAGGTTGCCGGCCGAGCCGTGCATCGTGTTGCCCTCAAAGAAGACCGCCGTGCCGGCCGGGCCGGTGGCCGAGGCCATGCCGCCGGCCTCGACGAGCCGGGTGAGGGCCTCGCCGGAGGGCACCCCGTATTCCTGCTTCTTGAGCGAATGCTCGTGGTGGTTCTCCGGCGTCTCGCCGACGCAGCGGACGAACGTCTTGTGCGACTTCGGCACCATCAACAGCGGCCCGTTGAACTCGGTCGAGGGCGTCAGCGAGAGCGAGACGCTCACCGCCCGCATCCGCGGCATCCCGTCCTCGACGTGCCAGGTCTCGAAGTCGGAGTGCCAGAAGAACTCCTTGCCGTCGAGGGCCGGCTTGAAGTTGATCCGGCTCTGGTGCACGCAGACCTCGCCGCCGAGCACCTGGCGGGCGACGTCGAGCAGCCGCGGGTCGCGGGCGACCTTGGCAAAGGTCTCGCTCGACTGGTGGAGCCGGAACAGGGAGCGGACCGCCCGGCTGCCCGGTTCGATCACGACCCCGGGGGCCGGCCCGTTGACGGCGGCGGCCAGCTGGTTGGCCTCGGCCAGGAGCGACTCCGCTTCGGCCTCCGAGAAGAGCCCTGCGGCGAGGTGGTAGCCGCGATCGGCGTAGGCGGCCAGGGCTGCATCATCGAGAGCCCGCTTGCCGCGGGGCCCGCCGGGCCAGACACAGGGATCGACCCGCTCGGCCATCTCCCAGCGGGCGACGTCGCGCGAGTGGTAGGGGTCGGCAGTCGATTCGAGAGTCGGATTCAGGGTGTCAGCCATGGGCGGGTTGCTCCTCCTCGGCGAGCGGGTAGCTGCCGGAATCGTCGTGGGTCTCCAGTCCGGAAAGCGGCGGGTTGAACACGCAGACCAGCCGCAGGGTCTCCTCGGCCACCAGGATGTGCCGGTCGTGGCGGTCGAGCGCGTAGATCGTGCCGGGCTCGATCGGGAAGGTCTCCCCGCCGAGCACCGTCACGCTCCCGCGACCCTCGACGCAATAGACCGCCTCGAGATGGTTGCGGTATTCCATCTCGGTGCTCGTCCCGGCGTGGATGATCGTGTCGTGCATCGAGAAGCCCATCCCGTCGCCCTTGAGGAGGAGGCGGCGGCTCCGCCAGGTCGGGCCCGACACGTCGCGGGGGCCGTTTTCGATCTCGGCAAGCGAGCGGACGATCATGCCGCGTCCTCCCCGCTCGTCCCGCCGCTGCCGCTGCCGACGGCTTCGAGGGCATCCTCAGCGCTGTCGGCGATGATCTCGAGACCGCGAACGAGCTCATCGTCAGGAATGATCAGGGCCGGGAGAATCTTGAGGACCTCGTCCTGCCGGCCGGCCGTCTCGACGACGACGCCCCGCTCGAAGGCCGCCCGGGAGACCTCGCGGGCCGCCTCGATGTCGGGGAACTCGATCCCCTGGATCAGGCCGCGGCCCCGGACCGTGCCGCCGTGCGTCGCCGCC
>CALGAS010000277.1 GCA_937959175.1 uncultured bacterium
CAGAAGTGGCCACAGTTGGGAAAAATTGTGAGTGACGATTGGGGCAGCATGCGTGCCAGCCGTGTGCCGTTGTCAATAAAAAGCAGTTTGTCGGCGTCGCCCCAGAAGACCTTTGTGGGCAGCGTGATCTTTGTGAGTTGCGGCTCCAGGCCCGCGAGCGACTTGGGATAGTCGATGAACCAGCGAAACATGTTGTTCATGCGACCCGCCAGGCCGGCGATGTAGTCGCTGGTTTCTTCTCTCGAGGGCTGATAGTTGACGTAGCAGAGTCGGTAGGCCCCTTCGATCCCTGCACCGGGCCCGGCCACCCGCATCACCGTTCGCCAGAATGCAGAATGAATAAGCTTCTCAATCAGGCTGCCGTTGCTGCTGGCGACCAGGCAGGGGCCATCGCCGACAAGGATGCTTGCGGCCTGGCAGGCGGGAGAGGCCGCATAGGTCAGCGCGGCCGGCATGCCAATGTCGGGGCCGACGATGTGGGGTCGCTTGATACCCTTGGCTCTGATGAACTCGGCGAGAAACTCGGCCTGGCGTGTGAACGACATCCACTCTTCACCGCCCTCGCTCCCACCAAAGCCTGGCAGGTCGTAGGCCACGAGTTGAAAGTCACGGCCAAGCGGCTCCCAGATTGAGTCAAATGCGAGGATGCTTTGGGGGAGCGGATTGAGCAGCAATACCGTCGGGCCACCGTCGCGTCCACCGCGTGCGAATCGCACGTTGACTCCCGCCACGGTGTCGAACTCCAGCGGAATCTGTGGAGCAGTTGTTCGGGGTGGCTGCCGATCAGGCGATGCGGCCTGCAGGAGCCGCATCATCGGTCGTTCGGGTGAAACCAGCATCAACGCCGAAGCATTCAGGCGATCGAGCCCGTTGATGCGATAGGTGCGAGGTTTTGCCATGGTTTTGTGTCACTCCTGAAGGGGGCGATGGTATCAGTCGGGCTCTCTCGCCGGCTGTCGGCTATCCGCATTTGGCAAGCCCGGCTACGCTGAAACTGTCCGCATTCAACCACGACCTTTCGATCCAGCGAGAGCGATGACGCGTCACCGAGAATCGTTTCATGATCTCGACGCGATGACTCGGCTGTTTGGCCGTTGGAACGGGTCTTTTCTCCAGCTCTCCCGAGGACAGTTTGCAGCCGAGGCGGGAGTTGCGCAGGGAAGGAAGTTGCGGTGCTTTCAGGTGCAGGCCAATCAGCACGTGAGAACTCTCGGAGGAGCGGATGGCACGACCTGCACACTGATTCCTGTGACAGGGCCACTCGGGGAGTGTTGCTGGCAGCAGCGGCGGGTTGCTGCTGGCGAGGTGATTCTTCGCGGTTGTGATATTCCCTACGACGCCAGCATTGAGCCAGACGCGAAAGTCACGGCATTGCTGGTCTCAGAGCATCGGCTTCGAGAGGCGCATCAGTCATTGATGGGTCGAGAGATCGCCCGTCGTTTATCGGGATGGCATTCCCTACAAGTGGCTCCCGTCCGAGTTCCGCGACTGCTCACGCGCGCCGGGGAGTTTCTGGCTGCATCGGCTTCGACAACTGTGGGGGCTGCTGTCTGTGAAGATGCCTGCTTGAGAGAACTCGTGGCATGCATTGCGGATGGGCCCGCAGAGATCAGGCCGCTGGCATCCCGGGCGGCACTCGTCAAAACCGCCCTGGAGTTCCTCCACAGCACACTCAATCGCCCCGTTTCGAGTCTGGAGATCTGCCAGGCTGTGCGAGCGAACGACCGCACGTTGCGGTTGGCGTTTCAGGAAAGGTTTGATGTGGGGCCGGTCGCCTATCAACGGATTCTGCGGATGCACGCGGTCCGCAGGGCCCTGAAGAGCAGGGAAATGCGGAGTGTTCGCGAGGCAGCGATGATCTTTGGGTTCACGCGACTGGGGAGTTTTGCTGCGGAGTACCGAATCCACTTTGGTGAGCGGCCCTCAGAAACGCTAGGCAGCCGACCGAGCGGCGGCTGATATCCGCATTCGGCAACGTTGTGCACGGCAGTCTCCCTTATCCTCATGATGATCTGCTGCTCGACTTCCGCAATCTCAAACACACGTTCGCAATGCACCACCCACCGAACAACCTGACCTCTTCAGTTTCTGTGATCGTCGATCTTCCGTATGAACGGTTTGATCTCGCCGGTTGGCTTCCTAACTTCACAAACGAGGAGTATCTCGCCTGCACGCCTGGCACCAGGGCGCATCGGCAGATGTTTGTCTACCGGGGCGATGATGGAAAGAACGTCTACCGCAATGACGAGACGTGCGGCGGTATCTTCATGACGCAGCTTTATCGAGAAGCGATCATGGAGCGAGACCATGTCTTGCTGGTTAGCCCACGGACCAAAGGCCGGTTTCTTGAACGGGTTCCCATGTCCTTCCAGATCACGTGGGACATGAGGGTTGAGCCCTTTGGCGAACAGCAGAGCCTGTTTACCTGCGGGATCGGGAGTCGCCTCAATCTGCTCTACAGGATGGCCAGTCTTTTCATCTGCCTTCAGTTCTGGGCAGATGCCCACTGCGAGGAAGAAACTCCGCACTTTGCTGAGAGCGCGGCGAGGTGGGCTACACGAAACGAAAGCGACCGTCCGCCGTCGTTTGTGAGCCCGACTCGAGGTTGAGGCCGTATGCTGACAGGGCCGCGCTCGTAGTGGCAATCGCCGGTGCTTCTGCCGTGACCAGTGTTCCAACAAGACGATCCTGCAGGAGTCGGTGACTTGCTTCGAGTC
>CALGAS010000278.1 GCA_937959175.1 uncultured bacterium
GCGCCGCGGCGATCGGGGTGGCGATGCCCAACCTGCTGCGGCTCTTCGCCCGCGAGCCGCAGGTGGCTGCCGGGCCAGTCGCCCTGGCCGCCACCGACATGGTCACCCTGACGATCTACCTCTCGCTGGCCCGCCAACTGCTCGGCTGACGCCGCTCCAGACGGTCACTGCACCCCACCGCCGGCCTCCAGCGTCTTCTGGATCTTGCCGAGGTTGAACGATCCCGGCGACTGGCTCGGTGGATATTCCTTCATCGTCATCAGAAATCTCGCCGCCATCTGCTGGAGCGGCACGATCACGTAGGGACGGTCGAGGAACCAGTCGTCGTAGGTGTTGGCGTTGTGCTGGGCCCGCTCGAAGGGGTCGCGGCGAAGATTGAACAGCAACGGCACCCGCAGTTCGACAAAGGGCTCCCGCCAGACGCCGAAGGCCTGGCCCCTGTTCTCCAGAAAGACCACCTTCCAGTCGTCGTAGCGGATCGCCACGACCTGGCTGTCGTCATTGACGTAGAAGAACTCGCGGCGGGGCGACTCCTCGATCTCACCGCTGAGGTAGGGCAGGAGGTTGCGGCCGTCGATGTAGTTGCGGTAGTCGCGGCCCTCGAGCGTGACGCCGGCGGCGAGTTTGGCGGCGATCTCCGGCTCGCCAGCCGCGGCGGCCAGCGTGGGGAGCCAGTCTTCGTGGGAGACGATCCCCGTCAGCGTCACGCCGGCGGGAAACCTCCCGGGCCAGCGGACGAAGGCCGGCACCCGGTAGGCCCCCTCCCAGTTGGAGTTCTTCTCGCTGCGGAAGGGCGTGGTGCCGGCGTCGGGCCAGGTGTTGTAGTGCGGGCCGTTGTCGGTGGAGTAGATCACGATCGTGTCGTCGGCGATTCCCAGCTCCTCGAGGGCCGCCAGGAGAATGCCGACATGGCTGTCATGCTCGACCATCCCGTCGGAATATTCGTCCTGGCCGCTGATGCCGCGGTTGGCCTCCTTGACGTGAGTCCGGAAGTGCATCCGGGTGGCGTTCCACCAGCAGAAGAAGGGGCGGTCGCCCTGCACCTGCCGCTGGATGAAGTCCTTGGCGGCGGCGAGCGTCTCCTCGTCGATCGTCTCCATCCGCTTGCGGGTCAAGGGGCCGGTGTCTTCGATCGTCTGGCCGCCCTTGCCGTCGGCCCGGCAGCGGAGCACGCCCCGTGGCCCGTAGGTCTCGAGAAAGGTCTTGCCGTTGGCGAGGACCATCTCCGCGGGATAGTCCTCGTTCTCCGGCTCCTCCGAGGCGTTGAGGTGGTAGAGGCTGCCGAAGTACTCGTCGAAGCCATGCAGGGTGGGCAGATGCTCGTTGAGGTCACCCTGATGATTCTTGCCGAACTGCCCGGTGGCGTAGCCGAGGCTCTTGAGCACCGTGGCGATCGTGACGTCGGTCTTCTGCCAGCCCTCCTTCGCCCCGGGCAGCCCCACCTTGGTCATCCCGGTGCGGACCGGCACGTTGCCCCCCAGGAATGCGGCCCGGCCGGCGGTGCAGCTCTGCTGGCCGTAGTAGTCGGTGAATGAGAGCCCCGCCGCGGCGAGCGAATCGATGTGAGGCGTTCGATAGCCCATCATCCCGCGGCTGTTGTGGCTGATGTTCCAGATACCGATGTCGTCGCCCCAGATGACGAGGATGTTGGGCTTGGTGGCGGCCACCGAGGCCCCAGGCTGTCGGGCCGACGCGTTGCCGGGCAGGAGCAGGACGAGCGCGACGAGACAGGGCATGACCGAGCAGGGCAGCAGCGTGCGGGGCATCGGGGGAATCTCCAGGACATTCAGGTTGGGGCGTTCAAGAACCAGTCACCGCAGGGGTCCCGACCGAGGCCGAGGCAGAGAGCCACAAGGGTGGCCGAGAGCATCAGTGAACGGTTCCCCGAAAGGCCGGAGCCTAGCCCATGGGCAGGAGCTCCGCAATCAGCCGGCGGGAGCGGCTCGGCCGAAGCGTTCGATGAACCGCGTCTCCGCCTCGGCATCGCCCACCAGCACCAGCTCGCTCTCCGCCGGCAGCGGCTCGAGGGCGTCGGGGTTGGGATCGAAATGATCGCCGGCCCCGACGGCGACCACCGTGCAGCCGGTGTCGGGGCGGATCCCGCTTTCTGCCAGGCAGCGGCCGACGAGGGTCGGCGGGGTATCGACCCGAAAGACGTGCAGCCCTTCGGCAACGAGGAGAATGTCGATCCGCCGCAGGAGGTTCGAGATCGCCGTCGCTCCGGTGGCGGCGTACGACATCACGAAATCGGCTCCGGCCCGATGGAGCGTCGAGATGTTTCGTTCGCGGGTGCTGCGGGCCAGGATCTGCACATCGGGCCGCAGCCGCCGGCAGTAGAGCGTGAGGTAGATATTGACGTCGTCGTCGTGGGTCGTGATCACGACCGCCGAGCAGTCGTTGATCCCGGCCCGCTCGAGCACCTCGATGTCGGCGGCGTCGCCGAGCACGCCCCGGGGAGGATCGCGAAATCGCGAGGGATCACGATCGATGAGCCGGTGGTCGAGGCCCTCGGCAGCCAGGGCCGCTGCCACCGCCCGGCCGACCCGGCCGCTGCCGATGATCACCGTCAGCCCGGCGGCCATGCCAGCGATCGCATGCCGGGCGTCGTAGCCGGCCATTTGCTCCTGGGATCCGGCCAAGACCAGCACGCTAGCCGGATCGAGGACTGCCTCCGGCCGGGCCAGTTCGAAGACGCCCCGCTGCCAGATGCCGACCGCGTTGACCCCCGTCTCCGCCCGGAGGCGGGCCTCGCCCAGCATCCGGCCGGCCAGGTCGGTGCCGGCCACGCCCGCCTCGGCGATCACCAGATCGTCGAACTCCCCGACCACCCGGGCCCGTCCGTCGCGGCCGAGCACCCGACGTGCCATCGCCTCGCCGAGCATCTTGCCGAGCCGCAAAACCCGGTCGCAGCCGGCCATCTCCAGGATGTCGACGGCCGTATCGGACGAGGCGGTGGCGACGATCGGCAGCGTGCCGCCGGTCTCCCGAACGGTGAAGGCGACGTTCGTGTTGAGCATGTCGCCCTGGGTCGTGGCGAGCAACGCCGCCTGTTCGACGCAGGCGGCCCGATAGGTGGCGGGATCGTCGAGCGGCCCGACCATCACCCGATAGCCCGCGTCAAGCAGAGCGGTGGCCTCCCCCTGCTCTGCCACAAGCACGAAGGCGGGAATGCCGGCGGCGCCGAGCAGCTTGACGAGCGTCTCCTCGACCGGCCCGACACGGGTCAGCAGGACGTGGCCGGCGGTCTTGGCTGGCAGCTGCCGCGGCACGTTGGCCGCCTCCTGGGCCTCCATCCAGGGGGTGAAGAAGAACTGAATAAAGGTGAACGGCAGCAGGACCAGCAGAAAGACCGTGCCTGAGAGGAGCACGACGATCGTGAACAACCGGCCGGCGTCGGAGTGGAAGGTGATATCGCCGAAGCCGAGCGTCGACATCGTCACGAACGTCCAATAGACGCTCGTGATCCAGGAGTGCTCCTGCCCCTCGCGGGCCATCAGCCAGTGGAAGGTGATGCTGAAGGCGGTCAGCAGCCCCAGGAAGACCAGCACCAGCCAGCCGAGCAGCCGCAGATTCCGCCGCTGCCGGCCGGTCCGCATCACCGAGGCGAGAATGCCTACGAGAAATCGCATGGCGGGGAAGAACGAGTCAATGCACCGTGGGGCCGGGCTTGGAGCCCAAACAGATCCGAATCCGGAACTCGATCAGAGCCCCCAGGGCGTTTGGTTCCGAAGGCCGCATTGCCCAG
>CALGAS010000279.1 GCA_937959175.1 uncultured bacterium
GGCTGGTGCCGCCTCCGCGGGGATGCACGCTGATGCCTCGCTCCGCCGCCCAGCCCACCGTGGCGGCGACGTCGTCGGCCGATCTCGGCCGCACCACCGCCAGCGGCTGCTGCTCGAAGAGGCTGCCATCGGTGGCGTAGAGACCGCGGCCGACGTCATCGCAGAGCACTTCCCCGGCGACAATGCCTCGCAGGTCTTCCTCGATCCGCGCCTGCTCGGGATCCATGCTCCTCGGCTTCCGTGGGGGGCGGCCGCAAGGCCTGCGAATCAGGAGGCGGGCGTGGCCTTCGGGCCGCCTCCGCGGGTGGCGGCCTCGGCCAGGCGGATTTTCTGCTGCCGGTGACGCTCATGCGTCTCGAGGTCAAAGCTTCCATGCGGTCCGCCGGCGGCCCGATACCGGCTGCCGCAGCGGTAGCAGGTGAGACACTCCGGCATGAAGAGATAGAGCACAACGTCGACCGCCGCGGTGCCGAACAGGATCGCGAAGGTCGGCACGAGCATCTGATAGGCCCACGTCACGCAGCTCGCTGCAAACCCGATCACGACGATCCCCACACCGAGCCGCTGCGGGAAGTCCTTGCGGGCAAACAGATCGCTGCTCGGGCAGACGAGGCAGCGGCGGAGGACCGGGACGCCGCCGCCTGGCTCGGCCGCTCCGCCGGCGGCATTGGACCAGGTGATCGCATCGGCCGGCACTTCGATCGTGCCGCCGCAATGCGGGCAGGCGAGTTCCCGGACCGACTCGACATCGGCCTGGGTGACGGTGGCGTCGCAGGCTGGGCAGGCGTAGGTGATCTGCATGGGTCGGCAGCGGGCGGGGTCGGCTCAGGTGGTGGCCAGCAGCAGCTGGGCGGTCAGTTCGCCCAGAATCGCCGCCAGGCAGGCCACATACAGAATACCCGTCGCACTCTGGGTGTTGGGGATCGCCAGGGTCTGGCGGGCCATCAGCAGCAGAATCGGCAGCCCGACAAGGCCGGCCAGCCAGCGAAGGGCCAGCAGCGCGGTCTCCGTGGTGCCGCTGGCGGCCGGCCCGCCAGCCATCGCCCAGGCCGCCAGCGAGAGGGCCAGCTGGAGGCCCCAGGCCGCCAGGGCCGCGTCGATCATCCGCCGGAGGGCGTCGACCCGCATCCCCGGTGCGTTGAGATACCAATGGCCAAGGAGCATCGCGTGCACCGTCAGGCCCGTGACCAGCCCCGAGACAACGGCTCCCGCCGCGGCCTGCCAGTCCGGGCCGGCCGACGCCACGGTCGCCCAGCCGAGCAGGGCTGCCGTCAGCCCGCAGAACCACCGGCCGGCTCGCCGCCGTTCCCCGAGCCAGGCCACGCTTCCCAGCCAGGCGGTGACCGCGGCGGCCGTAGCGGCCGGCCAGACCTGGCCCTCGGCCGCGATGCTGCCGCCCACCAGCGCCGCTGCCGTTGCCAGCCCGAGGACGACCAGCAGGTTCACCCGAAAGAAGCCCGCCGGAACGATCGCAGCGGGCGTGATCACCAGGCCGACCGCCATGCCCCAGCCGAACCGGCAGAGAAAATCGAGGAGGAGGTTCATGCAACGCGTCCAGGCTCGTCGGGGTGCTCCGCGGCGTCCGGGAAACGACCTGCCGGCCGCGCCGAACGCTCGCTCGGGGAAAGATCGCTGCTCATCGCTCAGCCGCCGGCATGGTGGCCGTAGATCAGCGACATCACTTCAGCCCGGCTGGAGACGTTCGACCGGAAGACACCCTTCATGGCCGAGGTGACGCAGAGGCTGCCGGGCTTGCGGACCCCGCGGATCGTCATGCAGGTGTGGGTGGCCTCCACCACCACCGCCACTCCCTTCGCCCCGAGGTTCTCCTCAAGAAGCGTGGCGATCTCCTCGGTCATCCGCTCCTGCACCTGCGGCCGGTGGGAAATCGTCTCGACAATGCGTGCCAACTTGCTGAGGCCGAGGACCCGTCCAGCCGGCAGGTAGCCGACGTGGGCCCGGCCCATGAAGGGCAGCAGGTGATGCTCGCAAACGCTATTGAAGGCGATGTCGCGGACGAGCACGAGCTCGTCGTATTTTTCCTGAAAAACCGTCCCCAGATGGCCCCGGGGATCCTGACCGAGCCCGCTGAAGAGTTCGGCATACATCCGGGCCACCCGTGCCGGCGTCTCGAGGAGGCCCTCACGGTCGGGATCCTCGCCGACAGCGGCCAGGATCTCGCGGACGGCCCGTTCGATGCGGGGCTGATCGACGGAACCGGCCGGGGAATCGCTGCTCATGCTCATGGGCCGGAGTCTAATCGACGGCTGCGGGCCGCGGCGGCGGCTAGTTGGCACTGAAATCCGGGGGGAAAGTCCGGCTGGGGCCCGCCGTCGCCCGGGCCTCGATCGCCTCGAGCAGGAGTTCCGTCCTGCGGAACACGTCGCACTCGGCGAGCAGCTGAATCTTCGTCTCGAGATCAAGCTCGATCGTGTAGGCGACAATATCGGCCAGCATGCCGAGCGTGATCTGGCTGCCGAGCAACTGGTCGAGCTGCTCGTAGGCGTTGGGGATCCGTGGCATCGCCTGCTTGAAGGCCGCCAAGAGCCGCTGCTGGAGAGCCCCTGCCACACCGGCATCGGCGTCGGCGGGCTCGAAGTCGTCGATGATCTCCGATTCAACCACCCGGAAGAGCTTCTTGGGCGGGAGTTCCCGAAGCAGCTTGAGCCGGCGGACCCCCAACACCAAGACATTGTACGTGCCTTCGTCAGTTTTCTGGTGCGTCGCGATCCGGCAGAGGCAGGCCGTCGGCCGCAGCGGCGGCCGTCCCTCGTAGTCGCCCTCCCAGCCCGGGGCCAGCGACCCCAGAGCGATCAGCCGGTCATCTTCAATCGCTTCCTCGAAGAGGGCTCGGTACCGGGGCTCGAAGATGTGGAGCGCCTGCATGACGTGGGGAAACATCACCAGGTTCGGCAGCGGAAACATCCGCGCCTGGCCGGAAAACTGATCGGGCGAAAAAGCCAGCGGCTCGTCGGACATGCGGTCAGAAACTCCCAAACCGGCCGAGTGTCAAGATGCCTCGGAGGCCGTCATTGGAGGAGGATCGAGGTGGATCTCCGGCAACAACTCCGGGTCGAGTTCGATCTCGGGATAGTCCTCGGTGCTGGCTGCCACGTCCGCCAGACAGGCGTCGAAATCCCGGAGAAAACCCGTCACATCGAGGCCCAGATGCCGGGGAGCGAAGGGTTCGAGGTAGCCGTGGACGCTCTTGTGAAGCTTGCGAGCCCCGCGAATGTTGCCGTTGCCGAAGTGATAGAGGGCGACTGCCGCCTGAATCAGCGCCTGATAGAAGGTGCGAGAAGGCCCCCGATAGTCGGTCCAGAGCTCCTCCCAGACCTCGTGGCTCTCGTAGTAGTCGCAGGCGTTGAAGTGGACGATTCCCTGGAGATAGAGGGGCTCGTACCGGCCGTCGGTGTCGTCACTGCTCATGATGGCTCCTGCCGCGGCCCCGGCCGGCATCCGGGGGATGGCCGGTGATTCCGACGCCTAATCAATGAATCGTAGCAGTCAGGGCAAGCGGCGGCAGCCTCGAGCCGCGGCCGCGGGGCTGTGGAGCGGACAATCCGCCCCCGCTGCCCGCCCTGCCGCCGGTGTCGGCAACGTGAAACGCGTTGGTTCTCAGAGGCGTTCCGGCCGCTGCCGACAACCGGTGACTGTCACATTTCGGCATTGCCGCTTACAATCCGCTCGCACCTGGCCCCTTCGTCCGCCGCCACCGCATGGGAGCCGTCATGATCCTCTCCGGTCACGAGATTCGCCATCGCCTCGGGAACGATATCCACATCGATCCCTTCGATGAAGCCCGCCT
>CALGAS010000280.1 GCA_937959175.1 uncultured bacterium
TCGCGTAGCATTCGGAAAGCACGATCCCGGTCAGGCCCTGGGAATACATATTGCCGGCGTTGTCGTAGGCCTTGCCCTTGCCCAGGATGGCCCGCTGCACGAGGAAGGCGATGCCGCCCTCGACCTGCTTCTTGTACGGGCCCTCGCGATGGGTGTAGCCGCGGCCCAGGTACGGGAGCAGGGCCATGGCGGTAGCGCCGGTCCGGTCGCCCTTGCGGGACGTGCCCGAGTGGGAGCACTTGCCCATGCAACTCGGGCAGGCGTCGAGATCGAACGACCAGCCGCCGTCGGGCATCTGGTGGACGGCCATCCATGTGAGGGCTCGATCGACGGCGGCCTCCGTGTCGCCGCCGCCACCGCTGGACATCGCGAGTTTTTTGGCGTTCGCCCGGCCGCCCAACCCGCCGCCGGTGCCGCCGATCGCGCCGATCGTGGCCATCATGTCGGAGGCGGGAGCCGTCTCGCTCCCGAAATCGGTCAACTCGACTGCGAGAGGTGCTGCATCGAGGTCATCGGCGAGTGACACCACTTCGACCGGCTCCACCGCCACCTCGGTGGTCACCATCACGTCGGCCACCGGGTCGACCATCTCTTCGGGAGTCTCTTCGGGCGTGTCTTGCTCCTCGAACTCGCTGAACTCCTCCTCGCTCTCCGAGGCGGTCGAGGTGATCACGGTCGGCTTTTCGGGCTGTTCGTTGTTGCCGGCGATCAGCGCCATCGTGAGCAGGGCCACGATGTGGACGAGCATGCTGATCACCCAGGCGGGCATCGCCGACAGGAAGCCGCGGCCCGCCACCCGGACCTCCTCGTCAGGCTCATCGCCGTCATCGCTCGATGAAGCAGCATCGGCAGGCCGGGGCGGAGTCTGGAGTGGAATCCGTCCCTTCGACCCGGGCGGTGCCGGGGGAGGGCGGTTGGTCGTGGCCCTGCCCTGACCAGATGGCGCGGGAGGCGGCATCTTCTCGACTGGATCTGGATCGATCTGACTAGCCATGAATCAGTCCCTCATTGCGGCAAAATCTTTCAGCCGCGACATTTCCGGCGAATCTCCAGCGAATCGCTTCCCAACCACGTCAGACGGGCGACCATCACCTGTCAACGGGTCCGTCAACCGCACCCTTCAGTCCCCTACCCGTCGGACCTGAGACCATCGGATTGTCACATCCTCTCTCATGAAAATACCGCAAAGCCTCCTTCCGTTCCAACGGCTCGTTCCCGCTGGGGAGCTCCGCGGGCCGTCATGCCTGCCGGCGTGTGCGAGGCGTTGCTCCGCCATGCACCGTTCAGCCCGACAGCGTCGGTCTCGTCTTCTTCTCTTCTCCCGCTCTCCCGCGAAACCACCGAACGAGTTCGCGGCGGAACGCCGCGATTATTCCTCCAGCGACCCCTGCCGCGAGGGGGCAGCAGCGAACGGTTGGTCGCAAAGCCGGGAAAAAGCCGCCTTCTCGGGGGCAATACGGGGGCCGCTGGCCTTTCAGCGGCGGGGCAGGTAGTGTGAAGGTTTGGACGGAGAGCCACTGGTGTCCGCTCATCCGTCCCCTCCTCCCCCGGCAAATAGCAACGTGTAATCGATGGCCAAGGGCAAGAAGAAACTCGAGGTCGTGCATCTGGTCTGCCAGGAAACGGGCGATCAAAACTACACCCTCAGACGGAAGACCGGCGGTGAGAAACTCAAGCTGAAGAAGTTCTCGCCCCGGCTGAGGAAGCATACGGTTCACGTCGAAAAGAAGAAGTAGGTCCAGGGGGATTCCTCCGGCCTGCTATGCGAGTTTCCGGGCCGGCGTCCTTGGGCTCAGCCGATCCCCGAAATTGCGGTGATCAGTCCGTCCCTGTCGGCCGGATCGATCGTGATGATCCGATCGGCTTGCTGTCGCTGGGTTCGCGGCAACCGGCGGTCATCGGGCGTCAGGATCAGTCGGCATTCCGAGGGACGGGAGAATGCGACCGTCGTTGGGGCGACCAGGATGTCCACCTCGCAGTGTTCGCCCCGTTCCACCCGCGGGGCATCGGCGAGCACGTCGCCGATCAGGCGGCCCAGCGGCGTGCCCGGCAGATCCGCCGGCATGCCCCAAAGAATGTCTCGAAGGCCGCGTGTCGTGAGCCCCTGCCGGCAGGCAGTCAGCCGGCCACGTCGCTCGAAGTAAGCCACGTTTGCCCCGTCCCGCCAGCGGGTTGTGGCGGTCGGGTCGGTGGGGTGCCAGACATGCAGGGAGCAGGTCTGGTCCAGGATCGACTCGAGCCGGACGCCGGTGGCTCGCAGCCGAAGGCCGAGGTCGTCGTCTTCCTGGCCCCAGCCCACAAACCGTTCGTCGAAGCCATTGACCCGCTCAAAATCGGCCCGCCAGACACTGAAGTCGCCCCCCGTCAATCGCGGCTTTGACGGGTGCCTGATCAGATTGTGCCACCACGCCCGCCGGTGACGGCGGGCCAGGCTGCGTGCCTCACCCGCCGGAATGAGCCGCGGCAGGCTGGTGACGGCCAGATTCTCGGGCATCAGCAGCTCGCTGGTCTCCTCGGGCAGCCTGGCACAGTGGCCCAGCAGGGCCTGTCCGGGGCGGCGGCGTTGCCGGTGGGCCGCCAGATGGCCACGGGG
>CALGAS010000281.1 GCA_937959175.1 uncultured bacterium
CCTGGCCGAACAGCCGGAAAAGAGGGCCGGGCCGAGGGCCCGGGCGGCGGCGAGGGTGGCGGCGGTGCTGCCGGTGTGGAGGAAGCGGCGACGATCGACGAGCGGCGGAGCGGGGGGCATCGTCACTCCTCCACCATGTGGGCGTAGAGGTCTTCGAACGGCTCCGGTGAGATGCTCACCTCGCCGCGAAAGGGGTTGTCCATCGCGGCGATCAGGAAGATCATCGTGCCGAGGTAGGCCGCCAGGAGGCCGCCCAAGACGAGGTGGGTGGTCAGCCGCATATCGAACAGCCAGACCATCGCCAGGTTGATGATCGCCCCGGCAATCACGACGTACCACATCACCGCCGGAATCCCAGTGTGGACCGAGAAGAGCCGCATCCGGCGAAACTCGAGAAACGTGTTGAACTGCCGCAGCGCCTCGGCGTGCACGATCTCCTCGGCCGGCGACTGCGGCTGGAAGTCGAGCAGCTTCTCCTGGAAGGCCTGCACGCGGACGGCCCCGTCCGTCGGCACGATCCCCCGCTGCTGAAGCGGCCAGGCATACTTGATCACATAGCGGGTGTAGTCCCGCAGCAGCCAGCGGAGGTTCTGGCCATAGGGCTCGCGGTAGCGGGAGACGTCTTCATAGAGCGCCGAGAGGGCGGCCGCCTCGCGGGTGACATTGGCCCCGGTATCGGCGGCGTTCTGGTAAGCGGTGACGGCAATCAAGCCGAGCAAGAGGCCGTAGAAGACGCAGAAGCAGGAGAGCACGTAGCCGACGACATCGTTGGCCCCGCTGGTCCGCTTGACGAACTGCCGGAGGATTGGCCGCAGCAGGACCGCGCCCACCCAATACACCGCCACAGCCAGGCCGGTGGCCAGTGCCGCAAACGTGGCAGTGGGGATGTCGTAGATCCAATAGAACATCGGCGGCCGGCTGCCCGGGAGCACCCGCCGTCCGGGGCGGGTCGAGAGGATGGTAGCACCGGGATCGGGCTACTTCACCTCGTCGCCGTCGAGGCCGTAGATCGCCAGATGGGTGCCGTCGGGGGCTTTCAGTTCCTCGAGCTTGAACGTGCCGGCTACGGCCACCGGTCGGATCGAGAACTCGGCGGTCTTCCCCGGTCGCATCCTCACGACGATGCAGTCGTGGAGGGCCGCTCCGGGGCCGAAGCAGCACTCCTGGTTGTCGCGGACGAGCACGAACTGCGTCAGCCCCGTCTGCTGGAAGCTCGGCAGGATGTAGCCGCGGATCCGGATCGGCGTGCCGGCCAGGGCGGTGACCCGCTCGGGAAGGAGATCGGCACTGAAGGCCGCCCCCTTCTCCATGTCGAGCTTGATGTCGTCGAAGGTGATTTCCCGGGGAGTCGCCCGCGAGGGTGGCCGCGGAGCGGCCCCGGCTATCGCCTCGGCCCCGGCTCCAGGATGAGAAGCCGCCGTTGGCCGGCCGCCTTCAGAGTCTGCCGGCTGACCACAACCGGCCAACCCCAGGCCGAGGCCGACGAGGGCAGATGCAGGGACGACCAGGGATCGCGGCTGGACCATGTCGCGGAAAGAGCCTCTAGGCCACTAGCGGGTGAAGGCGTCGTCGAGGTGGTAGAGCACGCCGCCGCCGACATCGATCGAGCCTG
>CALGAS010000282.1 GCA_937959175.1 uncultured bacterium
CTACTGGACTACCCTCGGCAACGTAGCCGGTTTTCCGCAGCCGTTTCCTCCCGCGGCCTAGCCGGCCGCCCGTGGTTGGCCCGGAGCTGCCAAAAGCTCACGTCGTCGCGTTGTCCGAGTCCGCCTGCCCGAGGACCATCGCGGCACGCTCGAGCAGTTCCTCAGCCCGATCCGCCGCCGACCGCTGCGGAGCCCGCGCCTCGGCCGCCATCTGCTCGTCCAAGGCGACAAAGCCGCCCCCGCAGTGCTGGCAATAGACTCGCTGACCGAGCAGATTCACCCGAACCTGCAGCATCCGTCCGCAGACCGGGCATTGCTGATGGTAATAGACGGGCTGCGACATGAGATTCAGCCGAGTGTGCCTGAAGCGTTCACCAGACGGGACCGAACGGGAACCATGGGCCTTGACTGCCCAGGCGCCCCACCCGCGTGCCGGAGTCTATGCCCTGGCCCCTCCGATGGCAATCAGCCCGCTGTGAGAATCGGATTTGGCCGGGGATTTTCCTGCTGAGTCGAACAGCCAGACACCTGGTTCCGCTGTGAACGTCGCGGGCTCAGGGAAGCATTTCCAGCTCGGGCAAAGACCCGATAAACTACAGTGTGGAACAGGCCGGAGCGCAAGGTCCGGCAGGAGTGGGCCAGGCGATGCTGCAGCGGCCATTTTTCACCCCCGTCGCGATCGGTTTCTGGTGTATCACCAGCAGCTGGCTGATCGCCGCCAAGATTCTCCCCGCATGGCAGCCTGGTGCGCCGCCGGGCCAGCAAGGTCTCTACGCCACAGAGGGCGGTCTCGCCCCCGTCGCCTGGACGGTGTCGTGCAACGGGCAGCCCATCGGCTGGGCACTCACGCGGAGCGTCCGCTCGGAACGCTCGGGGGTCTTTGTGGACAGCCGCCTGCACTTCGACAGCCTGCCGTGGAACGAGATTTTGCCGGGCTGGGCCACCCGCCTCGTTGCGAGCCTGATGCCTGCCGATCACGACAGTCCCTTTGATGCTCGCGGCCGGCTGGCGATCGATGACGCCGGCAGACTGCGGTCGTTTTCGTCGGTCGTGCAGTTGCCAGGGAGACGGCATCCGCTCGTGTTGACCGGCACGGTCAATCAGGGGGCGGTCACCATCCATGTCGCCGCCGGCGAACTCCGCTACGAAGTGACCCGGCACGTGCCGACCGACATGATGATCGGCGACGAACTCTCACCGCAGGCCATGCTGCCGGGACTCGAGCCGGGGCGACGCTGGACGGTGCCCGTCTACAGCCCGCTTCGCCCGGGCCAATCGCCCCTGGAAATCCTCCATGCCGACGTGGGCGACCGCGAAACGATCTTCTGGGATGACACCCTGGTCTCAGCGCATGTCGTCAACTACCGGGAAGAGCCGTCGAGCGATCGGGAACCACGCTGCCGGCTCTGGGTCGATCAGACCGGTCGCGTGCTCCGTCAGGAGGCGGCCCTGCTGGGTGTCCGACTGACCTTTGACCGCCGCTCCGATGAGGAGGCCGCCAGGATGGCAAGCACCGAATACGGCGGCGACAGCCCGCTGCTCCCGACGATCGTGGGGGAGACGCCATGATCGAGTTCGATCATGTAACCCGCACCTACGGCCCCAAGACGGCCGTCTCCGATCTCACGCTGGCAATCCCGCGGGGCGAGTTGTTCGCCTTGCTTGGTCCCAACGGGGCCGGCAAGACGACGAGCATCAAGATGCTGGTCGGGTTGCTTCATCCCAGCCGTGGCAGCATCCGGATCTGCGGCCACGACGTCGTGGCCGATCCCCGCGGAGCCCATCTCCACGTCGGCTACGTGCCCGACGAACCCTGTCTCTACGACAAGCTTACCGGGCGGGAGTTTCTCTGGTTTATCGCCGACATGTTCGGGATGCCGCGGCATCTCGCCGGCAACTGCATCGATCGTGAAATCGAGTGTTTTGAACTGGGCGAGTTCGCCGATGACCTGGCCGAGAGCTATTCGCTCGGGATGAAGCAGCGGCTCGTCTTTGCCGCGTCGCTCCTCCATGACCCGAGCGTGCTCGTGCTCGATGAACCGATGGTCGGGCTCGATCCGCGGAGTGTCCGGATCGTCAAGGATCTCCTTGCCGCTCGAGCCCGCGAGGGGATGACGGTCTTCATGTCGACGCACACCCTCGCCATGGCGGAGGAGATGGCCGATCGCGTCGGGATCATGGTCCGCGGCAGGCTGCATTTTCTGGGCACGGTCATGGAGTTGCGGGAGCAGGTCGCTCTGGAATCGACGTCGCTCGAGCAGCTCTATCTGGAGTTGACCACCGCTCGAGGAGAGGAGCGATGAGGGGGCAGCCTCCCCCCGAGCCGGTTCGGCTGCTCTCCCTCGAGGCGGAAGCCCGGGTCTTTCTGCGGCTGCGGGCGACGCTGATTTGGGAGACGCTTCGCACCATGCTGACCGGGTCGCGGCTGCGACTGTCACTGGTCGTGCTCCTCAGCGGACTGTTCTGGGGAGCCCTCTACGGCCTGTTCGTCGAGGCGTTCGCCTTCCTCGATGCCTTGCATGCCAACGTGATCTCCCTGCTCTTCAATGCCTTCTTCTCTTCGCTGATGGTGATGCTGGTCTTCTCGACCGGCATCCTGCTCTACGGCGGCATGTACCGTTCCCCCGAGGCGCGGCTGCTGCTGACGCTGCCCGTTCGGGCCGAGACGATCTATGCCCACAAGTTTCGGGAGGCGATGTGGTTTGCCAGCTGGGGTTTCATCCTGCTGGGCAGCCCGATGCTCGTCGCCTACGGCGTCGTGCGGGAGGCCGCCTGGCCCTATTTCGCCCTAGTGCTGCCGTTCATGCTCGCCTTCGTGATGATTCCGGCGGCCCTCGGCGGCATCGCCGGCCTGGTGCTGGTCGGCTGGCTGCCGCGTCTGCGGCTGCATGCCGTCTCGATCGCGGTCGGAGTGGCCTGCATCACTGCCCTCTGGCTGGGCTGGTCGTTACTGACGCAGTCACGAGCGGATGCGATGTCGGCCGCCTGGTTTGAGCGGGCGTTTGCCCGGCTTGCCATCACCGAGCAGAAGCTGCTTCCCAGCTGGTGGCTCTCGAGCGGCCTGCTCGAGGCTGGCCGCACCGAGCGGAACGGCCAGCTTTCGGTTGCCGGGAGCATCGAGGCGCTCAAGTTTCTGGCCCTCCTGTTCGCCAACGCGATGGTGCTCCAACTCGCCGCCGGGTGGCTGGCCCGAAAGGCCTATCGCCGCGGGTTCAGCCATCTCACAGGCGAGGTGCCAGCCCGTCGCCGCCGCCGAACCGGTGGGCTCGACCGGTTCCTGACAGGTGGTGAACGGGCCGCGGGACCGCTCCGGCTGCTGCTGGTCAAGGATCTTCGCCTCTTTCGCCGCGACATCGCCCAATGGTCGCAGTTTCTGATCTTCTTCGGGCTGCTGGGGCTCTACTTTTTCAACCTTCGCTCCTTCAACTATCACAACGCCTATGCCTCGATGATCGGGTTTCTCAATCTGGCCGTGGTCGGCCTGATCCTCTCGACATTCACGACCCGATTCATCTATCCGATGATCAGCCTCGAGGGACGCCGCTTTTGGATTCTGGGATTGCTTCCCGTCCACCGGGACCAGATCGTCTGGTCGAAGTTTCTGTTCTCCTTCCTGGGGGGACTGGTTCCGTGTGCCGGCTTGGTCTTGTTGAGCGATTCCATGCTGGGGCTGCCCCATCCTCTGATCGTGCTCCACGAATACTGCTGCCTGCTGCTCTGCCTCGGGCTCTCCGGGATCGCGGTCGGACTCGGCGCCATGATGCCGGAACTGCGTGAGTCGTCACCCTCCAAGATCTCATCCGGCTTCGGGGGCACGCTCTGCCTGGTGCTCAGTTCGCTGTTAATCATGGTGGTGGTCACCGTGGCGGCGCTGCCGACCCACCTCTTTCTCCTCGCCCGCACCCTCGGTCCGACCGTCATCGCGGAGGACGGCCTGCTGGCCTGGGCGGGGGGGATCTGGGGCACGGTCCTGAGCCTGACAGTGGTCTCGACGGCGGGCCTGGCTGCGTGCCTGTTTCCGCTGCGGCTGGGCCTGGTGGCCTTCCGCCGCCTGGAGGTCTGAAGGCTGCCGGACGCCGCTGCGTGGCGGTGTCCACACAAGTGGCAAGACGACGGTTGCAGGCCGCGAAACCGTCCTTTTTCGCCGTCCAGCGGCGGCCGGGCGTTAGCGGCGGCCGGATCCTGCGGTTGTTCTGAGAGCGGGCGTTGGGCATCATCCCCGCATCCCGCCTGCGACACTCATGATTCGTCCCGCTCATTCCGCTGCCGAAATCCCGGTTCCTTGGGGAGGCCGTCTTCCTCGGGTACGACTCGGCGCGGTCCAGTACCTCAATACCAAACCCTTGGTACACGGGCTATCAGCCGCGGGGCTCGATGTCGCCTACGACCTGCCCAGCCGGCTGGCCGACCGGCTGGCTCGCGGTGATCTCGATGTCGCTCTGATTCCGACGGTGGAGGCCTTCCGGCAGACCGCGCAAACGATCATTTCCGATGCCTGCATCGGCTGCCGCGGGCCGGTGATGAGCGTCAAGGTGCTGTTCCGCACGCCGCCGGAGCGTGTCACCACCCTGGCCCTCGACGAAGGCTCGCGGACAAGCGCCGTCCTGGCGCAGGTCTTGCTGGCCGAGCGGCATGGCGTCCGGCCCCGGGTCGAGTCGCTTCCGATCGGTGCCGGCAGCCGGAGCACCGCGGCCGACGCAATCCTCCTGATCGGCGATCGTGCCCTGCGGGATGTGACCGACGGCGGTGCCTTCCAGGTGATCTGGGATCTGGGCGATGAGTGGTGCCGCTGGACCGGTCTGCCGTTCGTGTTCGCCGTCTGGGCGGCCCGGCCGGGAATC
>CALGAS010000283.1 GCA_937959175.1 uncultured bacterium
GCTGAAGCTGTAGATCTCGCCCGTCCCGGCCGCCTCGCGGGTCGTCACGTCGGCAGCGGCGGCATCGACAGCGGCAGCCAACGCGGCCGCGCGATGATCGAGCTCCCGCAGTTCACTCCGGCGGGTTATCAGGCCAGCGGCCGCCGCGGGGCTGCCGACTTCGAGCCCGGCACTGGCGGAGAGGCACTCGCCCGCCTGGGTGACAAGCAGTGTGCCGACCGGGGCTGAGGCGAGCAGGTGCGTCGCGCCTGCGAGGCTGTCGACGACCCAGGCATGGCCCAGCAGGCGACGGGCGAGGGTCGCCGGGGCAGCTTCGTCGCCCCGCGCGACGAGGCGGTCGAGCCTGCCGATGAGGCCCGGGACGTTCCCAGGATCAAACGGAGGAGGCTCAGGGAGGGAGTCAGCCGCGATGAACCCGATCCGGCCTCCGTCACGCGCGGGGGAAGCCGCGGGATGGTGGCCCTGCTGCTCCGCGTGCCAGGCAAGAGCCGACTCGAGAGAGTGCACCAGCAGGCTCTGCCCGAGCCGGCCCAGCACAAGGTCGACCAAGGTGGCCCACTCGACGGGGATCACCAACTGATCGGCCACGATGCCCTTCAGCCCCGGGAGATGATCCGACTCCGGGCGGAGGAGCTTCCGGGCCGCTTCAGAGATACCCTCCTGCCGGCCGACGAGATCGCCGAGCAGATCACGACGTTCGCGGCAGGCCTCGGCAGCCGCCCGCGCGTCGGCGAGATGCCGCCAGGATGCCTGGAGGGCGGCCGTCGCTTCACGATGCGATGCCTCCGCCGTTTCCTGGTCGCGTCCGGCGGCTGCCAGCCGGGCCAGGAGCGATTCGCGATGGCCCTCGGCAGCCGCCTGGGCTTCTTCGAGGCGTTGTCGCCGAGCGATCGCGGCCGCAGCGTGATCGCGGGCGGCGTCGACCGCCGCCATCAGTTCCGCCGAGCGGGCGGTGGCCGATTCAGCGGCCGCCTCGAGCTTCGAGGCCCGCTGACGGGCCGCGTCGTGATCGACCACGGCCTGGGCGAGGGCAGCGCGGGCGGCCTCGCTGTCACCGTCGGAGCCAGTGATCAGATGTTCGGTATCACCGAGCCGGGCCTCGATCTCCGCCGCGGCGGCGACCGCCTCTTCGGCGGCGGCGTGCGCCGCCTCGGCCGCCGCGAAGGCTGTCTTGGTCTCGCGACGGACGCGGGCCGCCGTCTCGGCCAGCCGTGCCAGTTCCTGCTCGAGTTCGGGGCCGCGGGCCCGCAGCGACTCCTGGCGGGCGGCCGCAGCGGCCTCACGCTGGCTTGCTGCTGCAGCGGTCGTCCGGCAGCGGCCGAGTTTTTCGGTCAGTTCGGCTGCGGCCGCCTCGAGCGTTGTCAACTCTTCAGACAACGCGGTGGCTCGTTCCTCCGCTGCCGTCAGCCGACGGCGATCGCCAGCCAGGGCTTCCTCGGCAGCGAGGATGCCTGCGTCGACCTCGGCCAGATCACGGCCGGCCGCGACGAGGCGGAGGGTCTTGAGCCGGTCGGAGAGCGCCCGCCAGCGGCGGGCCCGGCCGGCCTGGCGACGGACTGTTTCCAGGCGGGCGGCCACTTCTCCGACGATGTCGGCGAGTCGCTGACGGTTGAGCTCGGCCCGCTCGAGCCGCCGCAGGGCTTCGGCACGACGAGTCCGAAATCGGGTGATGCCCGCGGCCTCCTCGAAGACGGCCCGGCGGTCGCGGCCGGAGGCCATCAGCAGGGCGTCGACCCGGCCCTGCTCGATCACGCTGTAGGCCTCGGTGGCGGCGCCGGTGCCGGAGAAGAGTTCGCGAATGTCCTTCAGCCGGGCGGTCTGCCCATTGACGAGGTATTCGCTCTCGCCGCTGCGGTAGACCCGCCGCATGATCTGGACGTCGTCGGTGGGAAGCGGCAGGTCGCGGGCGGAGTTGTCGAAGATCAGGCCGACCTCGGCCATGTTGAGCGGCTTGCGAGCGGTCGAGCCGGCGAAGATGACGTCGGTCATCTCCTTGCCCCGCAGGCTACGGGCCGACTGCTCGCCCAAGACCCACTTGATCGCGTCGACGACGTTGGACTTGCCGGAGCCGTTGGGGCCCACGACAGCGGTGACCCCTTCCGGAAACTCGAAGCGGGTCCGGTCGGCGAAACTCTTGAAGCCGAAGAGCTCGAGCGCCTTGAGGCTGGTCATGAGCGTTCGTCCGTCCGTCGGCCGTCGTCCACTGCCGTCGTCGCCGCCTCGTCGGGCTCTTCATCCCGGCGGGCGGTCGCCTCCTCGTGAATCGGCGGTCGTCCGTCGAACGCATCGGGAAGGGCGTCGAAGGCCAGGCGGCTCGAGAGAAATCGCCCCGCGGCGGCCTGCTGGAGGAACTGAACGGCGTCGGGGTAGCCGCCGCCGATCTCGATGATCGCCCGGACGATCGCAACGGCGTCGGCCGGCACCTCCGTCTCGCGGTCGGACTCGCCAGCCGCAAACCGGCTGACATGGGCGGTCGAGCCCTCGATCACCACCACGATCGAGCGGCCCGCCTCCGCCCGCAGCCCGTGGGCCAGCGGGTGTTCGGTGCCGAAGAAGACGAACTCCGGCCGCTCATGGCGGGTGGCATGGATCAGGGCCGGACCGTCCACATCGAGCACGTGCAGCCGACAGGCCTCGCCGAGCCGCTCTCCTCGAACGATCGGCAGCCCGGGGTCGAGCCGCTCGAGGGATCGGAACGCGCCATAGCGGGTCTCGGCGCTGCGGCTGGCCAGCAACTGCTGGAGGGCGTCGATGCCGTGGGCGTCGTTGATCACGCTCAGGGCTGCCAACGCGGCCGGCCGGGCGCTGCGGAGATTGCGGGCGGCCTCCGCCAGGTGGCTGGCGGCGATCGACTCGCCGAGGTACGCCAAGGCTTCGGCGGCGGCAAACCGCACTTCCGCGTCGTCGCTCTCGAGACCCTTGCGGAGGACCGGGATGGCGTCCTTGCCGATGGCCTCGAGCCGGAGGGCGGCGGCCGGCGCCGTCACCGGGTCGGCCAGCTGCCGGGCGAGAAGTTGGATTCGCGCGTGGCGGCCCTCGGCCGGCTCGACCACCGCGACGCATTGCACGACCCGCAGGTAGCGGGGCAGGTTGTGGCGATAGAGCGACGGAACCTCCAGCTCGATGTAGCGGTCGGTCTTGGGGTTGGCCACGCCCCGCTTGGCACCTCGGATCACGGCATGGAACCTTCGGTTGATCCAGTCACCGAGCCGCTTCGACATGGCGATCGAGCGATGCTCCGAGGCAATGATCAGGCCGAGCTCCCGGTCGTCGAGGGCCACGCCGCCGCCGGGAACCAGCCCGCGAATCCGCGACTTGGAATCGAGGGTGCCCTGCGAGACCGGGTCGACCAGCAGCGGACCCTGGGCCACGCCCAGTTCGTGGCCGTCCCGGATCACGTTCCCGATGACCGCCATCTCCGAGAGCCTGGTCTCCATCAGCCAGCCACCAGCCAGGCTGGTCGTGTCATGGCCGATCGGAACCTCGACCGCGACATCGAAGCGGTCGCCTCGGCGACAGCCAGGCGGCAGAAAGCCCCGCACCCAGACCAGCGAGGTGCCCATTGACCCCAGCAGCGTGTTGGGTTCGATCACACCGCGGGTCTGCATATCGGCGAGCAACGCACTCCGCTGGGGGCCGGGCGGTGGATCGCTGCCGGTATCGGCCAGCCCGGTGACGAGGGCGGCCCCTTCAACGCGCTTGTAGCTCAGTCCCCAGGCGGCGGTGTAGTCGCCGACGAGGCGGGTGCCCTCCTCGAGGTGTGCCAGGGCCTCGAGTTCAGGGCTCTGGCTGCGAATCGCCGGGCCGGCGCAGCCGGTGGCGAGGGCCAGCATGGCCGCCAGCCAGGCCGGGAGTTGCCAGGGACGAGGGGACGGGTGGACCATGTGCGGCGGCCCTCCGGGGATTCGGGGCCGGGAAGGTAGGAGCCGCCGGCGCGAAGGGTCAAGGGTGGTTTGGGCCCCCGCCGCCGGTGAGCCGCGGCCGATCCGTCCGCTGTCACCCGGCGGATTCCCGCGTCTGAATCACCTTGGCGAGGTTTGGTGAGCCTGCTACGGTCCCTCGGCAGTCCGGCGTGAGGTGGTGTGGCTGCCGAGACTGCCAGGTGACCCGCGGGTGTCGAACTCACCGATCGCCGCGGCGGATGCAACGATCAGATCACGCAGGAGAGACCGGCCGTGAGGGTGTTTGACGGAAGCGAGTTGGGAGTGCATGTGCGGTGGATGATCCGCCGCGACATGGCCGAGGTGGTGGCCATCGAACAGGAAGCGTTCGAGTTTCCCTGGTCGGAGGAGGAGTTCACCCGCTGCCTCAGGCAGCGGAACTGCATCGGCATGGTTGCCGAGATGGCGGACTCGGTCGTGGCCTTCATGATCTACGAACTGCACCGCTCGAAGCTCCACGTGCTCAACTTTGCCGTGGTGCGGTCCCACCGTCGGCTTGGAATCGGCTCACGGATGATGGACAAGTTGGTCGGCAAGCTCACGCCTGATCGCCGGGGGCGAATCGTGCTCGAGGTGCGGGAGACCAATCTGCCGGCCCAGCTCTTCTTCCGTTCGCTCGGCTTCCGGGCGACCTCGGTCCTCAAAGACTTCTACGAAGACTCGACCGAAGACGCCTACCTGATGCAGTACGTCGCCGAGCCGCTTCCGGCGCAGCGGCGGCTCGCTGGCTGAGCGGTCCTGCGGAGTGCGGACGCGACGGCACCTGCCCGCTGGCGGAGCCGCCGTGATGCTGCCTGCGGCGTCTCGCCGTGGGCAAACACTGTGCAGACCGGTCGACCAGCCGAGATTGCTGACGGCGGTCGCGGAATGTCGGCCACTCGCGGCCAGCCATCGGACGGACAGGCTGCGGCAGCCTCGAGGCCGGTCACGACGGCCTCATCGATCGACAGCAGCCGGTCGCTGAAGAGGATCACCTTCGCCCAGCTGCCCCGTCCCGGGTCGCGGTGACGCGGCAGCGACGACTGTGGCAGCCCGCAGGCGGCCAGGTGTGCGGCGATCAATGACCGCCCGCTCGATCGCTCGAAGAGTTCCATCGATGCGGTCGGCCGCGGATTGATCTCGATGACGTGGAGCCGGTTCTGCCGGTCGCGGAGGAGATCGACGCCCACCAGCCCCCGCAGGTCGAAGGCTCCCGCCAGCAGATCACCGAGCTGCTGCAGCTGCCCGGCCCACGGGGAACTGCCCCGAGGCCGGGCGACGGTGACCGACCCCGAGTAGGCGAAGGGGCCTGCCCCGCACCAACGCCGGCCGATGAACTGGCGGGTCAGGCCGATCAGGCGACCTCCTTGCGGCGTCAACAGGTAGGCGACCGACCACGATTGCCCGGCCAGCCGCCGCTGCCAGATTGAACCCACCGGCAGGCCGCCCTGGCGGGCGGCGTCACCGCTGCCTCGCCAGGGCCGAATGCCGTGCCCGCCGGCCGACCGCAGCGGCTTGACGAGCCAGGATCCATCCGTCGGGATGCCACGCGGATCGCGACGGGTGTCGGGAAAGGCGAGTCCGACCTGGAAAACCGCCGCCGCCAAGTGATCCGGGTCGCGCACCAGGCGGATCGCCTCGGGCCGGCAGCCAGCCAAAAATCGCGTCTCGGCGATCGAGGCGATCAGATCCGGATAGTTCTCGAGGGCACCGGTAAAGAGCCAGGGGGCGGGCGGAAAACCGGCCGCCGCCGCGGCGAGACCGGCGGGATAGGGCTCGGCGATCCGAAACGACGCGGCCCTCAGATCGAGGTCGCCAAACAGGTCGGCCGCGTGCACCTCCAGGCCGGCGGCGGTGGCCGAGGCGGCCGCCGCTCGACAACTCGCCCCGAGGATCACGATTCGTCCGGGGGCTGATTGCGGGATATCCATCGGCCGTCTGCACAAAGCCCATCCAGCAGGCGTCCGCGTGTTGTGGGCGGAGGCCGACATGGTATCTTCTGGCCTGGCGGTTCGTCTTTTATCCGAAGTTTCTCGTGAGGAATGATCCATGTCGATGTTTATTGGTGAGTCGCTGGTCGGAGATGGCAACGAGGTCGCCCACATCGACCTCCTGATCGGCAGCAAGGACGGCCCCGTCGGAGCGGCCTTCGCCAACGCCCTGGCCCGCCAGAGCGAAGGCCACTCGAACCTCCTGGCTGTGCTCGCCCCCAATGTCGCCGTCAAGCCGTCGACGGTCATGATCACCAAAGTGACCATCAAGGGCGCCAAGCAGGCGGTGCAGATGTTCGGCCCCGCCCAGGCCGCCGTCGCCAAGGCCGTGGCCGACAGCGTGGCCGCCGACGTGATCCCCAAGGGCGACGCCGAAAATCTCGTCGTCGTCTGCGGCGTCTTCATCCACTGGCTGGCCGACGACGACAAGAAGATCTACGAATACAACTATCAGGCCACGATGGACGCGATCGCCAACGCCATGAAGGGTTCTCCAACGGCCGACGAGATGATCGCTCAGAAGGACAAGGCGGCCCATCCCTTCAAGGGCTTTTAATGGCGTCATGCCCAGGCGGGTGCTGATCCAACTTGACGGCGACTCCCAGCCCAGCACGTTCGACGCAATCGTGGCGGTCGATGCGGGCGCCGACGTCCTCTTGCGGCATGGCAGCATCACCGCTGAGCAGGTGGTGCCGCTGGTGCACGGGGCGATGTTTACCCGCGGCGTCGACGGCCTGGCGTCGACCGCAATCTTCATCGGAGGATCCGACGTCGCCGCGGCCGAGGCGGTGGCGGCGAAGGTTCAGGAAACCTTCTTCGGCCCGCTCCGGGTCGGTGTGCTGATCGACCCCTCGGGGGCCAACACGACCGCGGCGGCGGCCGTGGTCTCGGCGGTGCGGCACTTGCCGCTCGGTGGAGGCTCGGCGGAACCGCTCGCGGCGGTCGTCCTCGGGGGTACGGGGCCGGTCGGACAGCGGGTCGCTCGCCTCTTGGCCGGCAAGGGGCTCAGCGTGGCGATCGCATCCCGGTCGCTGCCGCGGGCGGAGGCGACGGCCCGGCTGATTGAGAAGACGGCGGCCTCGAGCCGGGTCGCCGCGGTCGAGGCCCATGCTCCGATTCGCGCCGGGACGCCGCTGGCAAAGGTGCTGGCCGACGCCGATGTGATCGTGGCGGCGGGAGCGGCCGGTGCCACGCTTCTCGACGCGGCCGGGCGCGGGCTGGCGGAGCGGGCCAGGGTGCTGATCGACCTCAATGCCGTCCCTCCGGCCGGCATCGACGGCGTGCTGGCCGATGACAAGGGACGGACGGAAGGCCACGCAGTCTTGTACGGGGCCCTGGGCGTGGGAAGCATGAAGATGAAGATTCACCGGGCCGCCATCGAACGAATCTTCACCGAGCAGACGGCCGTCTTGGACGCGGAACAACTCCTCGCCCTCGGTGAGACCCTGGTGGAGTAGCCTTCGCAGACTGTGGAACAAGTCTGCCGCCGCAGGATGCGGCGATCGGCGACCCCCAAAAACCTCGGCTTTTTGGAGAGTCGCTCAAGTGGAAAAAGGCCATGGAGGGCTTCTTCCACGGGCAGTTAGGGCCTTCCCCGTTGCTGGTGTCCGCCCGGGGCCGGGCGGTGAGATGCGGCCGCTGCGCGGCTCCTTCGGATTGACTCTGGGGGATTTTGCTCGAGGATGCTCGCGCGGCCGACGGGAAGTCTTTCGTGAGTCGCAAAGATTCCCCGGCTTCCGCGAACCCGCATCCCGCCCCGTCGTCGAGTTGGAAAAGGGTACAGGCACCTCGCTTCGCTCGGAGCCAGTCCCC
>CALGAS010000284.1 GCA_937959175.1 uncultured bacterium
CCCGTGTTCCGCCGCGCGGCGGCGAGGTACGATGCTGGAATCCGGTCGCGCCGAGCGTCCGTCACCCCCGCTTCCGTGCCCCGCATGCATCTCATCCGCCTGGGCGGCTGTGCCCTCAACCAGACGCCGCTCGACTGGGACGGCAACCGCGACCGGATCGTGGCCGCGATCTCGGTGGCCCGAGAGGCCGGCGTGGGGATCCTCTGCCTGCCCGAACTCTGCATTTCCGGCTATGGCTGCGAGGATGCCTTTCTTGCGCCGGGGGTGCAGCGGACCGCCTGGGAGGTGCTCGAAGAGATCGTGCCGCAGACAGCCGGCCTCGCGGTGGCCCTCGGCCTTCCGGTGCGGCACGGCAGCGGCGTCTACGATGCCGTGGCCTTGGTTGCCGACGGCCGCCTGATCGGCCTGGTCTGCAAGCAGCATCTGGCCGGCGACGGCATCCATTACGAGCCCCGCTGGTTTCGCCCCTGGCCGCGGGGCCGGCGGGGCGTGCTCCGGCAGGGCGGGATGGAACTGCCGATCGGCGACCTGCGGTTCGACCTCGGCGGGGTTCGGCTCGGCTTCGAGATCTGCGAGGACGCCTGGGCGGCCGATCGGCCCGGGGTGTCGCTGGCGGGGCGGGGAATCGACCTGATTCTCAACCCGTCGGCGAGCCACTTCGCCTTCGGCAAGGAGGAGATCCGCCGGCGGTTCGTCCTGGAGGGCTCGCGGGCGTTCGCGGCGGGCTACGTCTACGCCAACCTTGTCGGTAACGAGGCGGGCCGGGCGATCTACGATGGCAGCGTGCTGATCGCGGCCGGCGGGCAGATGCTCGCCTCCGGGCGGCGGTTCGCCTTCACCGACCATGTCCTGACGATGGCCGACCTCGATCTCGACCGGCTGCGGCCGGCCCAGGCCCGGCTGGCGGCCGCTGGCGCCGCCATGACGCCGGAAGAGGATCTGGTGCCGGTGCCCTTCACGCCGCCGCCGGTCGAATGCCCGGGTGGGGGCGGTGATCGCCGGCAGTCCTGGGAAACAGGTGACTCGCTCAAGGAAGAAGAGTTTTCCCGGGCGGTGGCCCTCGGACTCTTCGACTATGCCCGCAAGAGCCGCTCCCGCGGGTTCGTCGTTTCGGCCAGCGGCGGTGCCGATTCCTCGGCCGTCGCCTGCCTGGTGGCAATCGCGATCCACCTCGGCATCGCCGAGTTTGGGCCGGCCGCGGCGGCCGAGCGGCTCGGGCTGAGCGGGGCCGTCGGCGACGGGAGCGGGGCAACGGCATCCTCGCTGACCGCAGCGGCGCTGACCTGCGTCTACCAGGCGACGGCCAACTCGGGGCCGGTGACACGGCAGGCCGCGGCCGACCTGGCCGCCGCGGTCGGGGCGACGTTTCACGAGTTCGACGTGGAGCCGGTCGTTCGGGAATACGAGCGGATCGTCACCGCGGCGATCGGCAGGCCCCTGTCCTGGGAGACCGACGATGTCGCCCTCCAGAACATCCAGGCCCGGGCCCGGGCGCCGGGCGTCTGGATGCTTGCCAATCTCACCGGCGGGCTTCTCGTCTCGACGAGCAACCGCTCCGAGGCGGCGGTCGGCTATGCCACGATGGACGGCGACACGGCCGGGGGCATCGCTCCGATTGCCGGTATCGACAAGGCCTGGCTGCGACGCTGGCTCGTCTGGCTCGAGCGGCAGGGGCCGGAAGGGATGGGGCCGGTTTCCGCCCTGGCGGCCGTCAATGAGCAGCAGCCGACCGCGGAGCTGCGACCGGCGGCCGCGGGGCAGACCGACGAGGCCGACCTGATGCCCTACGACGTGCTCGACGCGGTCGAGCGGGCCGCGATCCGCGATCGTGAGATGCCGGTGGCCTGCTGGCGGCGGCTCTGCGACGAGTTCCCCGAGCAGCCGCCGAAACAACTGGCCCTCTGGACCGAGCGGTTCTTCCTGCTCTGGAGCCGGAACCAGTGGAAGCGGGAGCGCTACGCGCCGTCGTTCCACCTCGATGACGAGAATCTCGACCCCAAGACCTGGTGCCGGTTTCCGATTCTCTCCGGCGGCTTCACCCGGGAACTGGCGGCCCTGCGGTCGGCCGCAAGCGCTCGCCCGTCGGCAGGAAAATAGCCCCCTGCCGCCCCCAACCGCTCTCGCCCGGTGAGCATGCCCCTGCTAGAGTCCGCGGCCGCATCCTCCCGGAGCCCCGCCGTGCGCCACCTCGCTGCTGCCTGTTTTCGGATTCCGCTGGTCCTCGCCGTCGCTGTCGGGCTCTCCGGACAGGCCCGCAGTCAGAGCCCGCAGCAGGGCGTTCCGACGACCGCCGCCGCTTCCGGTCAGACTCCCGCCAGCCCGGCCGCCGCTGCTGCCCCGGCTGCCGCCGGCAGGGTCGCCGTGGTCCCGGCCGCTCCCCAGGGACCGCCGGCCCTCTCACCCCAGGAACAGCAGGCCCTCAACCAGCTGCTGGCGGCCTGGGAAGCCCGCAACGATTCGGTCCGCACCTGGTCCTGCACCTTTCACAAGTGGGAATACAACGCCTGGAGTCCTCCCGACGCCAATGGCGATCGGCTTGCCTTTGCGGAAAGCACCGGAGAACTCAAGTACGCGGCTCCCGACAAGGGGCTGTTCCGGGTCCGAGAGTCGAAACAGTGGAATCCCGAGAGCCGTCGCTACGAGGTTCGCAGCGGCGATGCCGGAGAGCATTGGGTCTGCAACGGGGAGAGCATCTTCGAGTTTCGGCATGCCGAGCGGCAGCTGCGGGAGACGAAGCTGCCTCCCGAGATGCGAGGCAAGGCGATCAGCGACGGGCCGCTGCCGTTCGTGTTTGGGGCCAAGGCCGAAACCCTCAAGAAGCGTTACTGGATGCGGATCATCACCCCGCCGGAGATTCGAGACCAGGTCTGGCTGGAAGCCCGGCCCCGCTTTCAGGCCGACGCGGCCAATTTTTCCAAGGTGGAACTCATCCTTCAGGCCCGCGATCTGATGCCGTTTGCGATCCAGATCTACAAGCCCGGAGGGCAGGATCGCGACGTCTACCAGTTCGATCCGCGGACGAGCCTGATCGACAAGGGGCTCGACATGATCCGTGACTTTGCCAAGCCCGTCACCCCCTTCGGCTACAAGTACGTGCTCGAGGATCTCCAGGCCCAGGCTGCCCAGGCTGCCCAGAGCGGCCGCTGAGGCAGCGAATCCAGGGGTCTGACGGGGAGGTCGTGCCTCCCGGCCGGCGATCGGTATACTCGACTGCTGTGTTTGTCGGGATGCACGTTCGAGCTAGTCATGCCCACCATCGATCCGGCCCATCCGCTTGCCCGCCTCTTGGAGCGCGATGGCCGCTATTCCCTCGACGCCTATTTGTTCGTGCTGGAGGCGCTTTCCTTTGCCCAGGAGGCAATGGGCCTCGGCCAGGAACCGGCAGCCGAGGAGATTGAGCCGCTGCGGGGAGACGAGCAGGGCTCCCGGGGCAAGACCCGGTCCCGGCCGAGGCGGGAGCGGCGGCGGGCCGAGCGGCATGTCTCCGGACAGGAACTCTGCGAAGCGGCGCGTCAGTATGGGCAGCAGCAGTACGGCTACCTGGCGCCGACGGTGCTGGCCACCTGGGGTATTCGGCGCACCGATGACATCGGCCAGATCGTCTTCAATATGATCGACATCGGCCAGATGCGGAAGACCCGCAGTGACAAGTTGGAGGATTTCCAGGATGTCTTCCAGTTCCGCGATGCATTTGCACGGGATCTGCCCTTTGCGGTGCCAGACAGCGTCTGAGGCCGGCGGGGAGTTGGATGGTGCGTGTTCCGCGATCGCGGCGGCTGTGGCTTCTGGTGGCGGCTGCTGTCGCCGAGTGTGCCTGGTTGGCTGTCCTGGCTTGGCTGGCCTGGCGGTCGTGAGTGGACTGGTGACGCGCTGCGTCGGGAGCGGAGCATGAGTCTGGCCGTCGACGGCCTGCCGGTCTGGATCGCGCTGCTCCCGTTGGGCGTCTATCTGATTGTGGTCGGCTGGCTGCATCTTCGGCGTCGTCCGATCGCGGTGCCTGGGGGTTGGGATCTTGCCGCCCTGGCCGCCGGACTCTCCGGGCTCCTCCTGGCCGGACCGCTGCCCTTGCTGCAGCCGGCGGTGGGCATGACCGGCTGGGGCAGCCTGCTATCGGCCGGCGGGCTGATCCTGATGATCACCGCGGGAATCCTGGCCACGCGTCCCCGGCTTGTCGTCTACAACGTGACCCCGGAGCAGTTGCGGCCAGTGCTCTCGGAGGTGGTGGCTCGGCTCGATGCGTCGGCTCGCTGGGCCGGCGACAGCGTTGTGCTGCCGGCCCGTGGGCTCCAGGTGTTGATGGATGGCAGAGGGCTGGGTCGGTGCGTCAGCGTGGCGACGGTCGGCGGGCGATCGTCGCCCGAGTCGTGGGCCGAGTTCACCCGGCAACTTCGCCGGGCCAGCCGCAGGCTTCGGGTGCGACGAAATCCATGGGGGGCTGTCGTCGCCGGGCTCGGGGCGGTGATGGTCGCTCTGGCCTGCGGCTGGGGATTCGTAAGTCTCTGGCGGCCCGCTGCCGGCCGATTCGCTGCACCCCCCGTCGCGGCGGCCCTGGGCCGGCGGCCCCTTCCGTTCTCCGCGCCTGCTGCCTGAGGATCGTTCATGCCCGTCCACGTCGATCTCTCGGCCCACGAGATCACGGTCCCGGTCGTCGTCCGCAACGCTCCGCCGGGCCGCCTCTACGAAGACGCCGTCTCCCGGGAGCGGGCCGGCATCGTCTCGACCGGGGCGATCGCGATCCGGTCCGGCGCCAAGACCGGCCGCAGCCCCGCCGACAAGCACGTCGTCAGGCGACCGGAGTCGGAGGCTGATGTCTGGTGGGGGCCGGTCAACCATGCGATCGACGAGCACACCTTTCTCTTGAACCGCCAGCGGGCGATCGACTATCTCAACACCCGCGACCAGATCTACGTCTGCGACGGCTATGCCGGCTGGGACCCCGCCACGCGGGTCAAGGTCCGCGTCCTCTGCGGCCGGGCCTACCACGCCCTCTTCATGCACAACATGCTGATCCGGCCCACGCTCGACGAGCTGGAACGGTTCGGGGCTCCCGACTATGTGATTTACAACGCCGGCCAGTTTCCGGCCAATCCCTTCACCGCCCAGATGACCAGCCGGACAAGCGTCGATCTCTGCCTCGAACGGCGGGAGCAGGTGATCCTCGGCACCGAGTACGCCGGCGAGATGAAGAAGGGCGTGTTCACCTACATGCACTGGCTGCTGCCCAGTCGCGGCATCCTCTCGATGCACTGCTCGGCCAACCAGGGCGTCGGGCCGGGAGGCGGCCCCGGCGAGGTCGCGCTCTTTTTCGGTCTCTCCGGCACCGGCAAGACGACCCTCTCGGCCGATCCGGCACGGCGGCTGATCGGTGATGACGAGCACGGCTGGGGCGACGACGGCATCTTCAACATCGAGGGAGGCTGCTACGCCAAGTGCATCCACCTCGAGGAGGCCAAGGAGCCAGAGATCTGGCGAGCGATCAAGTTTGGGACGGTGCTCGAAAACGTCGTCTACGATCCCGCCACGCGGGCGGTCGACTACGAGAGCAGCGCGATCACGGAGAACACCCGGGCGGCCTACCCGATCGACTCCATCGAGAACGCCCAGGTCCCCTGCGTCGCCCCGCATCCGAAGCACGTGATCTTCCTGACCTGCGACGCCTCGGGGGTTCTTCCGCCGGTGAGCCGGCTCTCCCGGGAGCAGGCGATGTACCACTTCCTCTCGGGCTACACCGCGCGGGTGGCCGGCACCGAGATGGGGATCGTCGAGCCCCAGGTCGCCTTCTCGGCCTGCTTCAGCGCCGCCTTTCTCGTCCGCCATCCGGCCGTCTATGCCCGGCTCCTCGCCGAGAAGCTCCGCCGTCACGACGCGCGGGCCTGGCTGGTCAACACCGGCTGGACCGGCGGCGCCTACGGGACCGGCAGACGGATCAACCTGGCCGCCACCCGGCGGATCATCGACGCGATCCACGCCGGCAGCCTCG
The DNA here is from genome assembly GCA_937959175.1 of uncultured bacterium. Lineage (GTDB taxonomy): Bacteria > Planctomycetota > Planctomycetia > Pirellulales > UBA1268 > QWPN01. The sequence goes on from CALGAS010000284.1 coordinate 5,981, forward strand.
ACGAGGCCCCGGTCCACCGCGACCCGATCTTCGGGCTCGATGCGGTGGCCAGCGTGCCGGGCGTCGATGAAAAACTTCTTCTGCCGCATCGGGCCTGGGCCGATGAGGCCGCCTGGGAGGCGGCCGCCCGGCAGCTCGCCTCGCGATTCAAGGACAACTTCGCCGCCTACGCCGCCGAGGCCGGCCCCGATGTCCTCGCCGCCGGTCCGGCCTGAACGGAGCAAAGGTCCCGCTGACCTGGCGGGGAGCCGACTCGATGGACACCTCAGCAGCAATCGACGGCCCAGCCGATCCCGACGTCATCGCCCATGTCCAACTCCTGCTCGACTCGTTCGCGAGCCGGCTCGGTCGGGAACTGATCGAGAGGGCGGGCAGGCCGGCCGAGCAGGCCGAACGGCTGTTTCAGGCCGCGTTTGTGGTGGTCTCCCACGGCACCCAAGCCGACCCGTTGCTCAGCTACGGCAACGCCCGGGCCCTCGCCCTCTGGGAGATGACCTGGGACGAACTGACCAGCACGCCCTCCCGGCTGACGGCCGAGCCGGTCCACCGCGACGAGCGGGCCCGGCTCCTGGCCCGCACCCGGACAGACGGCTTCGTCGACGACTATTCAGGAGTCCGGATCTCGAAGACGGGCCGTCGCTTTCGGATCGAACAGGCGATTGTCTGGAATCTTACGGACGCTGCCGGCCGGCACCGCGGCCAGGCCGCCACCTTCGACCGCTGGACGCCGCTCCCGTCAGCTGGTTGACAAGAAAATGGACGCCTGTATACTCCAGGCGGCCGGGAGGTAAGTGAGCATGCGTGCTGAAGATCTCTACGCGTTCACCCGTCGCCAGCCGTTCGTGCCGTTTCGGATTCACTCGACCGACGCCCGGTCGTACGATGTCTGGCATCCCGATCAGGTGATCCCAATGCGGTCGCGGGTGATTGTGGGCGTTGGTGGAGAAGAGTCGCCGCCGGATGCGGTCGAACACCTTTCGCTGATCCACGTCGTGCGGCTCGAGGAGATCGATGTCGACCTCCGGCACAACGCAGACCGGAAGTGACCGTTGGGTTCCCCGGTTGCCTGGCCGGTCGCTCGGCCTTTAATGCCTCCTACTGACTCGACAATGCCGTTCCCTACGCCTTGGAGATTCCCATGTCACTCGTCAAGTTGTTTGTGCTCTTTGCCGCCGTCTCGATGCTCGGCCTGGCCGCCTCGGCCCGAGCGGACCTGCCCCTTGCGGGGACGATGAAGTCGATCGATGGCGAGGACGTCGACCTCGGCTCCTTTGACGGCAAGGTCGTGCTCGTGGTCAACGTTGCCAGCCGCTGTGGGGCGACGCCGCAGTACGCCGGCCTCCAGGCCCTCTATGAGAAGTACAAGGACCAGGGCTTTGTCGTGCTTGGCTTTCCTGCCAACGACTTCGGCCGCCAGGAGCCCGGCAGCGACGAGCAGATCAAGGAGTTCTGCACGACAAAATACGACGTCACCTTCCCGATGTTCTCGAAGATCACCGTCAAGGGCGCTGATCGGCCCAAGCTCTACGAGGTGCTGACCACCGAGGCTGAGCCCAGCGGTGAAATCGGCTGGAACTTCGAGAAGTTCCTGATCGCGAAGGACGGCACGATCGCCGGCCGGTTCAAGACCCGCGTCTCTCCCGACGATGCCGGCCTCGTCACCGCCATCGAGGCCGAACTCGCCAAGTAGGCGGGTTCACCTCGCACGGGCTCGGGGTGAGCCCGTGCCATCTCGCCGGACGCTCGGG
>CALGAS010000285.1 GCA_937959175.1 uncultured bacterium
GCGGTGGCGGCGGGCAGACGGCCGCCGGTCAGCAGGGGGTCGGTGGGGCCGGCCGCCGCGGTGGCCACGGCGGTGCCGGCCTGACATCATCGATCACCGGAACAGATTTGATGTATGGCTTCGGCGGCGGTGGCGGCGCTCCTTCCACGGCCAGCCTGTCGCTCAACGGCGACGACACCTCGACCAACCCCCGGGCCAACTCCGGCGGCGGCGGTCGGGCCACGAGCGGCCCCTCGGCCACGACGGGCGACGGCGCTGATGGCATCGTCATCGTCCGCTATCAGGGCGACCAGGCTGCCACGGGCGGCCAGATCGACACGTCGAGCGTGCCCGGCTACACGATCCACACCTTCACGGCCAACGATACGCTCGCGTTCTCCGCCAGCCGCACGATCAGCGGTGCGATCGGGGGCAGCGGCGGGTTCACCTTCAACTCGATCGGCACGCTCGAGCTGACCGGGACGAACTCCTACCAAGGCGGCACGATTGTCACAAGCGGCACGCTCGAGGCCGCCTCGGCCACGGCCCTGGGCAGCGGCGGGATCACGACCGGCTCCGCCGGGACCGTCCGGATCACCGCCCCGGGCATCGACCCGGTCAGCCTGCCGAGCATTGCCGGCAGCGGCACGCTCGACGCCGGGCTGCATCCGCTCGAGGTCGGCAGCGACAACACCTCAACGGTGTATTCGGGCCCGATCAGCACCACTGCCTTCACCAAGCAGGGCACGGGCAGCCTCGAACTCTCCGGCAGCAACTCGCTCGGGACCGTCACGGTCGCCGCCGGCAGGCTCGTGGCCGCCTCTAGCGATGCGCTCGGCGCGGGGGGCGTGATCGTCACCGGCGGCACGCTTCGAGCCGCGGCGGACGTCCCGCTTTCCAATGCGATCACGCTTTCGGGCGATGCGGCGAGCGTGACCTTCGACCTTGTGCAGCCCCCCGTCGACATCGAATACCTGATCGTCGGCGGTGGCGGTGGCGGTGACAATGGAGTCTCGGGGGTGTCCTACGGAGCCGGCGGCGGGGGCGGGGATGTCCAGGCCGGCGGCCTCACAAGCCTGGCCGCTGATTCCTACTCGATCACCGTGGGCGGCGGTGGCGACGTCCTCTTCGCCGGGCAAGCCTCGAGCGGCTTTGGCATTACTGCCGCGGGCGGCCTGAGCAGCGACTCCTCGGCCGCTGGTGTCGGCGGCACCAGCGGTGCGGGCTTTGCCGGTGGCAGCCTCAGCGGTGTCTCCCCGGGCGGTGGCGGTGGTGCCGGAGCCGTAGGCGGTAACGGAATCAGCAGCCCGCGGACGGGCGGTGCCGGCGGCCTCGGTGTCGCCTCCACGATCACCGGCGTCGAGACCTTCTACGGCGGTGGCGGCGGTGGCGATGAAGCCCCTGCCAACACTCAGGGAACCGGCGGCCAGGGAGGCGGCGGCGACGGCGGCCAGCCCGGCGCGGACAACACCGGTGGCGGCGGCGGCGGCCGTGCTGCCGGCGGCTCCGGCATCGTGGTCGTCCGCTACCTCGGCGATCCGATGGCTACCGGTGGCACGATCTCCGCGGGCGCCGGTTCGGCCGACGGCTACACCCTCCACACCTTCACCGATGTCGGCGACTCGACGATCACCTTTGCTCCGCCGAGTGGCTCGACCACGTTCTCCGGCGACATCGGCGGCAGCGGCGGATTCACCTGGAACGCCAACGGCGGCCTCACCCTCTCGGGCACCAACTCCTACTCCGGCGGCACAGTGCTGTCGGCCGGCACACTCACCGCCGGCAGCGATTCGGCTTTCGGCAGCGGCGGGATCACGCTGGCCAACGGCACGACGATCGACCTCGGCGGGTATGCGATTGCCAACACGATCACCAACAACGGTGGCACGATCCTCAATGCCGGCAGCTACGCCGGCAGCCAGAGCGTCGACGGCGACGCCACCTTCTCGGGCGACGTCGGCGGCACTGTCGCGATTGCCAACGGGGGCGTCGGTCGCTTCTCAGGTCAAATCGGAGGTCGGCTCGAGGTGGCAGCAGGGGGCATCGCCGAACTCGATGACGGTGCGACGATCGGCGGGGCCGCCGATCTTGTCGTCAATGGCGTCCTTCAGGCCAATCGCGCCACCGACCTCACAATCGGCCGGCCGATCACCGGCTCTGGCTCGCTCCAGAAGCAGGGCACCGGTCGCCTCGTGCTCTCCGGCGTCAACACCTTCACCGGCGGCACGACTGTCGATGCCGGGGCGCTCGTCGTCGACGGCTCGATTCCGGGCGACGTCGGTCTCGCCGCCGGCAGTCGGCTGGGAGGCTCGGGCACGATCGGCGGCACCGTCTCCGGTGGCGGTGTCTTCGGCCCGGGCAACAGCCCCGGCATCACCACCGTCGGCAGCATCGATCCCTCCGGCGGCCTCTCGTTCGAGCTGGAAATCACCGGCAGCCTCGCCGACTGGGACGCCCCCACCGCGAGCGTCAACGACGTGATCCGCCTGACCGACGCCACGCCCTTCACGACCTCGATGTCGGCGGCCAACACGATCAGCGTGCTGCTCGATGTGGCCGGGGCCGATCCGGCCGCTCCGGGCACCTACACCGGCGGCTTCTTCACCGACACCGCCGCCGACTTCAGCGGCACGCTTGCCAACGCCACCTTCACCTACTGGGTGGCCGGCGAGTTCGGCACGCTTGGCGACCGGCAGCAGTTTGCCACCGGCAGCGGTGGTGCGCTCGAGTGGTACACGCAGCTTTCCGCCTACGATCCGGCGGTGTCGGTGCAGTGGAGCACGGTGCCGACCACCGCCGACTTCGGCAGCGGGGCGGTGAGCGGCTATTCGACCTCGTTCGTTGTCGTTCCCGAACCGGGCACGCTCGCCCTGGCAGGCTGCGGGTTGGCCATTGCCGGTGGTGGCATCGTCCGGCGGATGCGGAAGCGTCGGACGATTGGCTAACCAGCCGAAGGCCCCCTCGTGGCGGCAGGTTTGGAACCTGCCGGAGCATCCCCTCGCCCAGTCGCATGGGTGCGACACGCCGGCGCGGATTTCCCGCTACACCTGTGGTGACCCAGGAGCAACATCGGCCATGAATCGTTGCAAATTTCTTGCCTCCACCACCGCCGCCGGCACCCTCCTGGCCGCCCCCTCGCTCCGTCGCCTGCGGGCCGAGGCACCGGCCGGCGGGAAGCTCCGGCTGGGCCTGATCTCTGACGTCCATCAAGACGTGATGCACGACGGGGTCGAGCGGATCACCGCCTTCGTCGAGGCGATGGAGCGGGAGCAGGCCCAGGGCATCGTGAACCTCGGCGACTTCTGCGTGCCTCATGCCAGAAACGACGCCTTCCTGGCCGCCTTCGACCGGTTCGCCGGCCCAAAGCTGCATGTGCTCGGCAACCACGATACCGACGGCGGCTACAAGCGGGAGCAGGTGCTCGAGTATTGGAAGAGCCCCGCCCGCTACTTCAGTCGCGATGAGCACGGGCTGCACCTGGTCGTGCTCGACGGCAACGATCCCGATGGCAAACGGGGCTACCCCTGCAGCGTCAACGACGAGCAGATCGCCTGGCTGGAAAAGGACCTGGCCGCCACCACGGCCCCCACGGTGATCTTCATCCACCAGCCGATCGACGCCTTTGACAAGCATGTCCGCACGGCGAAGAAGGTGCGGGCGGTGCTGGCCCGAGCCAACGAGGAGGCGGGCTTCCAGAAGGTGATCGCCGTCTTCTCCGGCCACGCTCACCTCGACTACGTCAAGGAATCCGACGGCATCCCGCACGTCCAGATCAACAGCGCCAGCTACGTCTGGGTGAGCACGAAGCATCCCAACTACGACGCCGCGATCCAGAAGGCCCACCCCTGGGTGGCGGCCACCTGCCCTTACACCGACCCGCTCTGGGCCCTGGTCAGCTTCGACACCGACGCCGGCATGATCGAGATCACCGGCCGTGAGACGACCTGGGTCGGCCCCGACCCCTGGCAGGTGGGCATCGCCGAGGATGCCTACCAGCGAAGCCGGGAGTTCTGCCGGCCGGCGATCACCAACCGGATGCTCAAGGCATGATCCGCGAAGCAGCCAAGCCGACTCTCCCGCGTGGCATGACGCTCGTCGAGATCCTCGTGGTGCTCGCCATCATCACCATGCTGATGGCCCTTCTGCTGCCGGCGGTTCAGGCGGCCCGGGAAGGCGTCCGCCGGGCCCGCTGTGCCAACAACATGAAGCAGATCGGGGTGGCGATCCTCAGCTTCGAAACGTCCCGGGGCTATCTGCCGAGCGGCTCCTCCGTGACCGACACTAACCAGGCCTGGGGTGGCTCCTGGGTGGCCCACATCCTCAACTACTGCGAGCAGGCGAGCTTCCACCGCACGCTGCGGTTCGACTGCAACAATGCCTTTCACACGGGCGTCGGCTGCAACGACGCGGCCCTGAACAAGTTTCTTCCGGACTGGATGTTCTGCCCATCGAGCCCGCTCGAAAAGTTCAAGACATCGACCTTCAGCGGCCGCAGTTCGATCCGCGGCTACGGCACCTACGTGGGCATCAGCGGAGCCTATCGGCATCCTGATGAAGGAGACAGTCGGGTAGCCTACGCGGCCAGATATCAGGGCTACATCGCGTCCAATGGCACGCTGATTCCCAACGGTCGGCTGACGGCCGATCAGGTGCTCGACGGGATGAGCAACACGTATCTGGTCGGTGAACAGTCGGGCATCATGTTCAACATGGACAAGGGGGGCGAGGAGGACGACCTCCGCAGCGGCGGCACGTCTTACGGATCCTTCATCGGAGCGAATCGGTCAGGCTCTCCCTGCCGCGGGTGTTCGGGCTGGGAGAGCGGCTATCCCCGGGCCTACAACGTCACGACGATCCGCCACAAGCTCAACACCCGCACGGCCACCTTCGCTGCCGGCATGTACAAGGACGGGCCGAACCTCGGCGTCCAGTCGGCCCATCCCGGTGGCGGGCAGATGCTCTACGGCGACGGCAGCGTGCGGTTTGTCCGCGATGCCGTGCCTTTCGAGACTTTCAAGAGCCAGGCGATCCGCGACGACGGCGTCGAGGCGGGGGTGATCGTGCCATGACGGGTCTGGCGATCGCCGCCTCGCTGCCGCTGGTCCACGCCAGGTTCTTGAAGCCGGCTGCGGGGCTCCTGCTGGCTGCGGCGAGTTGCGGCCTCACGGCCGGCTGCGGCGGCCCGCCCACCGCGACCGTCAGCGGCCGCGTCACGGTCGGCGGCCAGCCGGTCACCGCCGGCCAGATCGCCTTCGAGGCTGACGGCACGCTGCTCGCCTCGGCGATCGGGCCCGATGGCCGCTACCAGTTGCGAAATGGCAACTCGACCAGCGTGCCGCCGGGTGACTACACGGTCCTCCTGGCCCCCCCGCCGCCCGAACTCATCGAAGACCCGAAGACCACCGAAATGCGGCCCGCCGCCCCGGTCGATCAGTCGCGATTTCCCCAGAAGTACCGCAGCCCCGAAACGAGCGACCTCCGCCAGACGATTCCCCCGGGCAACTCCGAGATCGACCTCGAGTTTCCCGCCGGCTGACACTCGCAGTTGGACAGCAGGCTGCAAGCCCGCCCCACGAGTCGCAGCCGGGCCAAGTTCCATAATAAATGCCGTTATGACGGCGTATCTCTTGCCCCGTAAAAACGGTTTTGTCTAGGCCGTATTTACGGCTACCATGAACCGGATGAAAACGACGATTGAAATCCCCGACGAACTCTTTCGGCTCGCCAAAGCCCGGGCGTCGCTCAGCGGCATCAGCCTGAAGCAGTTCGTGACCGATTCGCTGCGGGCCCAGCTCGCATGCGACGAGAGACAGGCCGGCACAACCGATCCGCCGTGGATGAGGGGATTCGGTGGCCTCGCCGACCTGGCGGCCGAGACCGCCCGCATCCGACATCTGATCGAGGACGAGTTCGAGTCGATCGAGCCGGAGCGGGATTCGTGATCCTCGACACTAACGCCCTCTCGGCGTGGGCCGACGGCGACCGGCTGATCGAGCCTTTGCTGCGATCGGCGGCGAGCATCATCGTCCCCGTCGTCACCCTCGGTGAGTTCGAGTACGGCATCCGGCAATCGCGGCACTACCGTCGGTATGCGGACTGGCTCGCAACCAATCTGGATAGTGTCGACGTCGCACCGCTCGACCGCGAGGTCGCCCGGGCCTATGGCGTTGTG
>CALGAS010000286.1 GCA_937959175.1 uncultured bacterium
GCTGCCCCAGTAGGGCACGGCCCCGGTGCCGTCGACCACGATGTCGTCGCCCCAGCGGCCGAAGGCGTGGCCGTGGGGATTGGCGAAGGCGTAGGACGTGTAGAGCCCCGTCTTGCCGGTCCGCGGCTCGTACGAGAAGACGGCGCCGTTGGCCACCCTGGCCGGCGGCCCCCAGGGGTTCTCGGGCTGCGAGTGGTGGAAGGTGCCCTCCTGGAAATAGAGCGTCCCGGACGGATCGAGCGTAAAGCTGTTGGCCGTATGGTGGGTGTCGGCGGTGTCGAGGCCCCGGATGATCCGCCGCTTGATGTCATAGGCGTCGTCGCTGTCGGTGTCTTCCAGGTAGAGCACATCCGGCCCCTGCGCGACGATCACCCCCTTGCCCCAGAACTCGAAGCCGGTCGGATTGTGGAGGTCGCCGGCGAAGGTCGTGATCCGGTCGGTCCGCCCGTCGCCATCGTCGTCTTCGAGGATCAGGAGTTTGTCGTTCATCGCCTCATCAGGCCGCCAGTGCGGATAGGTTGGCCAGGCGGCGACCCAGAGCCGGCCCTTGGTGTCGAACGACATCTGCACCGGATTGATCAGTTCGGGGAAGCGGCTCTCATCGGCGACCAGTTCCACCTTCATGCCGGGGTGAACGGTCATCTTCCCGATCGCCTCGGCCCCGGAGAGGAAGGCATGCCTGCCTCCCTCGAGCGGCCCGGGACGATTGGTCGTGACGGGGATCAGTTCCGGTAGACCGACGTCGTCAACCGGCGGCAGGGCTGCGGCAGGGTCGGCCAGCGTGGCGGCGGTCGCCCAGATCCGCCGATCCCGATTGGCCGTCTTGACGTCGAGGTATTCGAGTTCCCGCTGGCCGACCTCGTAGTTGGTCTGCCCGCCCACGAACTTCAGCCAGGCCCGGCCGCCATAGGTCGAATAGCCGTCGGTCACCCGATAGCGATTGAACCAATAGAAGTTCTTGTCGAGCACCGCCTGACGGAGCCGCTCGAGCGATGCTTCAGCGCGGGCGGGATGCCGGCCATAGAGCCCCTCGTCGCAGATCCGCGCGATCTCTCGGCAGCCACGCTCGTTGGGATGGATGCCGTCTTCAGTCAGGTTGGCAGCCGACCGTTCATAGGCCTCGAGGGTGGGCGTGAAGAGGTCGACGCACTGAACGCCGTTGGCCTGGCAGACCTCCTCCAAGGCTTTCGTGTAGAGCCTGAGGTTTTCGTTGTGGGCCGTGCCGTCGGGCCAGTGGGGCCGCCCGGTGTCTTCGTGGGCGATCGGCGAAAACATCACCAGGGCGGGCGCCGAGAGGCCGTTATACTTCTGGGCGAGCGTGTGCCTGATGAAGGCCTCGACCTGACCCTTGAAGGCCGCGAGGCCGGCCGGGCCGGCATGGGCCTCGTTGGCCCCGAAGAAGGCCAGCACGATGTCGGCCCCGGTGCCCGTCAGCTCGAAGCGGTTCTGGCGGACGGCATTTTTGTCGGCCACCTGGTCGGGACGGGGAATCGGTGCGGAGCCCGCCAGCCACTGGTCGGGCGTGCCAAAATCGGCCGACCGCAGTCGCTTGGCCGGGTCGATCTCGTCTCCCTCGTAGCCGAGATTGCGGATCACGAGCTGCTGCTCGGGAAAGCGGCTGTGGAGCAGCGTCTCGAGCCAGCCGTGGTGCTGCATCGCGTCGGCCACGCCGCCGCCGATGATGCAAATGTGGGCTCCCTCGGGCACCTTGAGCCGGTCGGCAGCAGCCGGCATCGCAGCCCCGCAGAGCATGGCGAGGCAGACAGTCGTAAGGGCCGCTTGGCAATGCCGCGACATCAGCGATTCTCCTGAGACGATCGACGGACCAGCCTGACCGCAGCGAAACGGCAGGACACTCACGAACAAGCCCTCGATTATAAGCCGACGCCACCAGGCTGCATGGGCTCGGGGCGGCCCGTGCCATCTCGCCGGACGCTCGCTCCGAGCATCCTGCTCTCCGCTCGGTT
>CALGAS010000287.1 GCA_937959175.1 uncultured bacterium
CGCGAGCGTGCCCGCGAGCGGCCCGATCATGGAAGGCTCCGGCACGGGGATCGTGTTTCAGGATTCGCCAGAGTTTCCCGAGACGCACCGGAGCGTCTTCTACCGGGCCGACTGGCTCCGCGGCACGGTCGAGATTTTTCGGCCCGAGTGGCAGGGAGCCCTGCTCATGCCCGCGGGCGGCCAGGTCGAGCCCTTCGTGTCGCTTGGCGACCAGAAGCCGCTCTTCCGGCCCACGGGGATGGCGGTCGGCCCCGACGGCGGCCTCTGGATCGGCGGCTGGGGCTCGACCTATGGCTGGAACGGCGAAAAGACGGAGGGCCGGGTGTTTCGGATCGCGGCCGAGGGGGGCCCGACGCTCGCCGCCGCCGTGGCGAAGCTCGCCGGCCGGCCGCCGCTCGAATCCCGGTCGCTCGCCGAGGTGGTCGCCGACTTCGAGTCGCCGCTCGCGGCGGTGCGGGTCGCGGCCCAGGACGAGCTCCTGCGGCGGGCTGCCGCTGGCAACGCCGAGGCTGCGGCCATGCGGCAAGAACTCGCCAGCCTCGCCGCCAGCGCGATCACGGAGCACGGCCGCCAGGCCCGGCAGACCTGGCTCCTCTGGACGCTCGGCCGGATCGCGGCCGACGATCCCGCGGGCGACGGCTTCTTCACCGGGCTTGTCGAGGCGAAGGATCCAGCCACCGCAGAACCCGCCCGGATCCAGGCCGTGCGGATCCTCGCCCACCGCGTGGCGGGCCGCTCCGGCGCCGCGAAGAAGATCCCGCCCTGCCTGGTCGCGGCGCTCGCCGACCCCGCGCCGCGGGTGCGGCTTGCGGCGGCGCTTGCCGCGGCAAGCGTCGCCGATCCGGCCGCCGTGCCGGCCCTCGTCGATGCGGCAGCCGGCGAGAACGACCGGCTCGTCCACTACGCGGCCTGGACCGCGCTTCGCGATCTCGTGCCGGCCGCCGAGCTCCGCGGCCTGCTCGCCGACGAGCGGGCGGGCGTCCGCCTCGCGGCCCTGCTGGCCCTGCTCGATCTCGGCCGGCTCGACGGGCCCGCGGTCGTGCCGCTCGCCAAGGATGCCGACGACCGCGTGCGGCAGGCGGCCACGACCTGGATGGCCAACACCGGCTTCGGCCTCGACGATCCCGCGGCCGTCGTGGCCACGATCAAGCGGCTCGACAACCGCCACGTCGACTACCGGCTGCGGCTGGCCCTCCTGCGGCGGCTCGCGGGGAAGGCGCTCGAGGGCGGCGTGCGGGAGGAACTCGAAGGAATGTACGTGAACCGCTGGCGGGGGGCGACGCTGACCACCGACGAAGTGGTTCCGAATGAGAAGTCCCAGGAGATCGCCGCGGTGCTCTTGGCGGTCAAGCCCGACCGGCGGACCGCCGAGACGGCCTGGACCCTGCTCGGCCACGGCTGGCCGATGCTCGGCGATCTCGTGGCCGCCGACTTTTCGCGGCTCGGCGACGACGGCCTGGCGGTGCTCGCCGACAAGCTTCCCGCCGCCGACCCCGTGCGGCGCGACCGCGGGATCGAGGCGCTCGCCGGGTATGCCGCGGCCGGCCGGGGGCTCGCGGCGACCGAACCGCTCGTCGCCGCGCTCGCGGCCGCCTGGGAAGCGAACCCGCAGCCGGCCTTCCGCGGGCAGGTGCTCGCCTGCCTGGCGGCGATCGAGCCTGGCTCGTGGCAGGCCGCGGCGGCCGCTCGCGGCCGCGCCGAAAAACTGCTCCTTGCCGCGGCGGCCGATCCCGACCCGCGGCTGCTCGACCGGGTGCCGGCCGTGGCGTCGACCCTGGGCGTGCCCGTGCCCAAGCTCGCCGAGCCGCGGCCGCCCGCCAAGGCCGCCGACGTCCTGGCCCTTCTGCCCGCGGCCGACCCGGCCCGGGGCAGAAAGCTCTTCGCCGACGCCCGCGGGGCCAACTGCGGTGCCTGCCATCGGGCGGGCGACCACGGCGTGGGGGGCATCGGCCCCGAGCTTTCCGACCTCGGCCTGCGATCCCCGCCGGCGGCGATTCTCAGCTCGATCCTCGAGCCGAGTGGCACGATCATCGAGGGCTACCGCGTGAGCACGCTCGTGCTCGACGACGGCCGCAGCCTCACCGGCCTCGTGCTCGACGACACGCCCGACACCGTCCGCGTGATCGACACGGCCGGCCGCTCGACGTCGATCGCGAAGGCCGCCATCGAGGAGCGGGCCGTGCAGCAGGTGTCGCTGATGCCCGCCGGCTACGACCGCACGCTCACGCCCGAGGAACTCGCCGACCTCGTCGCCTTCCTGCTCGCGCAGAAGCGTCCTGCCGGCCAGGTCGCGGCGGCCCCCTGAACCATTCGCTTACCCCTGGAGAACCCCATGACCACGCCCGCTTCCAACGGCCACGCCGGCCGCCCCTCCCTCGCCGCCCACGCCTCGCCCTGGCGGAATCGCCCCTGGAGCGGCGTCTATCCCGCTACGCTCTGCCCCTTCCACGACGACGAGTCGATCGACGAGGAGGGGCTCGTCGCCTCGATCGAAGACGTGGCCAGCGTGCCGGGCATCGAGGGCGTGGTCTGCAACGGCCACACCGGCGAGATCATGTCGCTCGATCCGGCCGAGCGGGCCCACGTCACGAAGCTCGTGGCCGAGGGGGTCAAGCGGGCCAACGCCAAGACCGGCCGCCGCGTGAAGGTGATCAGCGGCGTCTCCGCGGAGGGGAGCCGCGAGGCGGTCGACCACGCGATCGCCGCCCGCGAGGCCGGCGCCGAGGCGATTCTGCTCATGCCGCCGCACCACTGGCTCCGCTTCGGCCGCTCGAGCGCCACGGCCGTGGGCTTCATCGAGGACGTCGCGGCCGGCGGCGGCGTGTCGATCATCGTGCATCAGTATCCGGCCTGGACGAAGGCGGGCTACACGCTCGCCGAGATGCAGGAGATGGTGAAGCTGCCCGAGGTCGTGATGGTGAAGATGGGCACCCGCGACATGGCCCGCTGGCGGTACGACTACGAGGAGCTCAAGGCCGTCGCGCCGCACGTCTCGATCACCACCTGCCACGACGAGTTTCTGCTGGCGTCGCTGCTCGAAGGGGCCGACGGGGCGCTGATCGGCTTCGCCGGATTCGTGCCGGAACTGATGGTCGAGCTCGTGCATGCGGCGCTCGACGGCGACCTGGCCCGGGCCCGGAAGGCCGGCGACATCGTCGCGCCCTTGGCCCGCATCGTCTACGCCTTCGGCGAGCCGGGCTGCGGGGCCCACCAGCGGATGAAGGCCGCCAAGTGGCTCTTGGGGAAGTTCCCGAGCCCCGTCTTCCGCCGGCCGCTGCGGCCGCTCTCACCCGAGCAGCTCGCCGCGATCCGGCAGGGCCTTGAGGCGATCGGCTTTGCCTGCCCGGTCGATCCGGCAGCGGCTCCGCTGGCGGTGCTCCAGCGGCGGCGGCCCGTCGGCGACCGCGTGGCGATCGCGTGAGCCGGCGCGGCAGCCACGGAGAGCCGGCATGAAGGGGCGCATTCACGAGCCTGAGTCGATCGCGTTCACCGACGCCGCCACCGGCGCGTCGGTGCGGCAGGTGACCACGCACCCGTCGATCCACCACCACCCCTTCTACTACCT
>CALGAS010000288.1 GCA_937959175.1 uncultured bacterium
CTTCGAGGGCCGGGGCAGCGGCGACCCGCCCGGGGTATCGCTCAAGGACGCCCACCGCCGCCTGAACGGCCTGGGCCGGGTCCGGCTGGTGCCAGGCAACCCCGACACGTCGCTGGCCAGGAGTTGCAATCAGTTGGGAAAGTTCGACCTGGTGCTCGTTTCGGCCGACAACGATCCGCGGCACCTTGAGCGGGCCTGGTTTTTCATCCACCGGATGATGACGGCGGAGGCGACGGTGCTCTGCGAGCCGGCGATGGATCGCGGCTGGATCGGTCTGGCCCGGGGCCGGGTGGACGAACTGGCCGCCCGGACGATCCTTCGCAAGGCCGGCTGAGGCCCTCGGATCGCGACGGCCGGATCGTCTGCTATTATCGCGGATAGCCTTGCGTTCCCCCGCCGCTTCCTACCACCCAATGCCAGCACCCCGCACGCTTCTCGACAAGATCTGGGATGAGCACGTCGTCTGCACGCCCACCGGCGAACTGCCGCTCCTCTACATCGACCGCCACCTCGTCCACGAGGTGACGAGCCCCCAGGCCTTCGAGGGCCTGCGGCTGGCCGGTCGGCGGGTTCGGCGGCCTGAGGCGACCTTCGCCACGCCCGATCACAACGTGCCCACCACCGACCGGCGGCTCCCGATCGCCGACCCGGTCTCCAAGCAGCAGATCGACACGCTGCGGGCCAACTGTCAGGAGTTCGGCGTGCGGCTCTTCGATCTCGGCGACGCCGATCAGGGGATCGTGCACGTGATCGGGCCGGAACTCGGCATCACCCAGCCCGGCATGACGATCGTCTGCGGTGACAGCCACACCGCCACCCATGGTGCCCTCGGGGCTCTGGCCTTCGGCATCGGTACCAGCGAGGTCGAGCATGTGCTCGCTACGCAGACGCTGCGGCAGGCAAAGCCCAAATCGTTCGAGATCCGGGTTACCGGGCGATTGCCCGAGGGAGTGACCGCCAAGGATCTGGTGCTTCACTTGATCGGCCGGCTCTCGACGGAGGGTGGCACCGGCTACGTGCTCGAATACACCGGCGAGTGTATTCGCGGCCTGGGCATGGCCGAGCGGATGACCGTCTGCAACATGTCGATCGAGGCGGGCGCCCGAGCGGGGATGATCGCCCCCGATGCGACTACCTTCGATTACCTCCGCGGCCGCGACTTCGCCCCGGCCGACTTCGACGGGGCGATGGCCGCCTGGGAGCGGCTGCCGAGCGATCCAGAGGCTGTGTACGATCGAGTGGAGATTTTTTCGGCCGCCGATGTCGTCCCTCAGGTCACCTGGGGCACCAATCCGGCCCAGGTCGTGGGCGTCGACGGCGACGTGCCCGATCCCGGCTCACTCGGCGACTCCAGCGAGCAGGCCAGCGCGGTCCGGGCCCTGGAATACATGGGTCTCGCCGTCGGGACCCGGATCACCGACATCCCGCTCGACCGGGTCTTCATCGGCTCCTGCACGAACAGCAGTATCGAAGATCTCAGGGCCGCGGCCAATGTGATCAAGGGGCACCGGGTCGCCGCGACGGTGCGGGCGATGGTGGTGCCCGGCAGTGGCCGGGTGAAGCGGCAGGCCGAGGAGGAAGGGCTCGATCGGGTCTTCACGGCCGCGGGCTTTGAATGGCGGGAGGCTGGCTGCAGCATGTGTCTTGGCATGAACCCTGACACGCTCGCGCCGGGCGAGCGGTGCGCCTCGACGAGCAACCGCAACTTCGAGGGACGGCAGGGCAAGGGGGGGCGGACCCACCTCGTTTCCCCGGCGATGGCGGCGGCTGCCGCCGTGCGGGGCCACTTCGTCGACATCCGCGGCTGGGAGTACCGTTGAGATGGAGCCATTCACCAGCCATACCGGGATTGTCGCAGCCCTCGACCGGGCCAACGTCGATACCGACCAGATCATCCCCAAGCAGTTTCTAAAGCGGATCGAGCGGACTGGATTCGGCCAGTTTCTCTTCTCCGATTGGCGGTTCCTGCCTGACGGCTCGCCCGACCCGGCCTTCGAACTCAACCGGCCCGAGGCGGCCGGGGCCACGGTCCTGCTGGCCCGCCGCAACTTCGGCTGCGGCTCCAGCCGGGAACACGCCCCCTGGGCCCTGGCCGACTACGGCTTCCGGGTCGTGATCGCACCCACCTTTGCCGACATCTTCTTCAACAATTGCTTTCAAAACGGCATGCTGCCAGTGAAGCTTTCCGAGGATGAGGTGGCCGAACTGTTCCGCCGGACCGCCGCCACGGGCCAGCCCTACCGGCTGACGGTTGATCTCGAGACCAACACTGTCACTGACACAGGGGGGTTCACGGCTTCCTTCAGCGTTGATCCGTTTCGCCGCCGCTGCCTCCTCGAGGGGCTCGACGACATTGCCCTCTCCCTAACACACGCGGACGAGATCTCCGCCTGGGAGGCTGCTCATGGCCTGCCGGCGGTCGGCGGGTGAGCCATGATTCGCCGTCTCCTCAGCGGCGTTCGGGACAGGATGCTGTCGGCCCCGTGGCGGGCGGTGCTCCTGATGGCGGTTTTCGCCGGGATGTCGGTCGCCGCCTCGCGGCACGGGTTGCTCGAGGCTGCCGAACTGACGACCCTCGTGGCCGGCGAGCCGGCGATCACCCGGATCGCCGGCACGACCAACGGCCAGGTCATTCGCGGACTGGTGGCCGGGGGAGGCATTGTCGCGATCGAGCCGGCGGCCGCGGCGGCGCCGCGTGAGGTGGTGAAGCCCGCGGCCCGTGGTGACAGCCGAGCGATCGGCTGCCTCCCGGGCGACGTGACCGCGGTGGTCGTCCGCGCCGGTGATGACTGGTCGCTGCGGACGTACCGGGTGAAGCCCTCCGGTGCGGTCTCCGCCGAAGCGACGCTCCAGGAGATCCCGCTCGGCCAGTCGACCGGCGGAGGTGAGCATGTTGGGATTGCGGTCAGTCGGGCCCGCGGCTGGCTGGCGATCGTGGGCCTCCCGGCCCCTCTCCCGCCGGTCGTGCGGGCGGCGATCGCCGGGGTGCGGGTTGGGCCCGTTTCCGATCGCGGCTGCCCGATGCTCGGCGACGGCCTGCGGCCTGTTGCGGCCACCGTTGGCCCTTTTGATGAACTGGTGCTGGCAGTGCAGCCTGATGGTGGACCGCCGGCCATCGCCTACTTCGATGCCGCCGGCCGGGAACTGCTCCGGCTCCCCGCGGGACTCGAAGGCATCACTGGCCTCGAGCTGGGCTCGGAAGACGGCCTCCTCTGGGCCACCGGCCGCGATGCCGAAGGCCGGGAGGGCCTCTGGCGTCTCGACGCCGCCCTCCTTCACGGCCGGCAGGTGATCCGGCCGATGCTCGTCGCCCCATTGGCGGAGCCGGGATCGTTGGCCTGCTGCTCGCCGCGGGCCATCATCGTCGTCCACGGCGCGACGCCGACCATGACGCTCGTCAATCCTCTCACCACCGGAGACTCGGAATGAGCCAGACCCGCCGCGAGAAGATCGAAGCCCTGCTTCGGGACGATCCCGAGGATGTCTTTCTCCGTTACAGCCTTGCCCTCGAGATGGAGGGAGCCGGGGAGTGGGAGGCCTGCCTGGAGATCCTCGAGGACCTCGGTCGCGGCACGCCCGCCTATGTGCCGGCCCTGCAAATGGCCGGGCAGTTTCTCGCGGCCCGGGGTCGCGCCGAGGACGCCCGCCGCGCTCTGCGGGAGGGCATCGACGCCGCCCGCGAGCAGGGCAACACCCATGCAGCCGGCGAAATGTCAGAACTGCTGATGAGCCTCGGCGAAAGCTGAGCAACGTCAGCCTCGCGCTGGCTTGGGGTGAGCCCGTGCCGTCTCGCGGACGCTTGCTGCGCGACCAATCCGCCTCCGGCGGATCGGTGCCCGCCTGCCCTCCGCTGCGCTCGGAGAACTCCTCGCTTCGCCTTCCGGGCTGCGCTCGGATTTCTACGCCGCTCGACTGGCACGGGCTC
Organism: uncultured bacterium; assembly: GCA_937959175.1. Lineage (GTDB taxonomy): Bacteria > Planctomycetota > Planctomycetia > Pirellulales > UBA1268 > QWPN01. Next base: position 3,926 of record CALGAS010000288.1, read on the forward strand.
ACCCCTCACGAACCCGTATTCTGTGCGCGGAAAAGCATAGAAGCCCCCCGGCGCGAGCCGGGGGGACGGCGGGCCGTTGGGCTTTTCCCGGCCCCCGGAAGCCCGCGCAACC